>NZ_JBHSOU010000006.1:0-36235 GCF_042656385.1 Pseudomonas sp. GCM10022186 | reverse complement strand
AGGTCTGCAAACTCAACCTTAACCAAGAACCACGATGGCCTTCCTCTTACGCCTGACGGCGCTTCGGCTAGACCTCAGTTACACCACTTCCCGGGACACGATCCAGCGTCCTGAGGCGGGAGTCGGGAAACGAAAAGCGGCGGCCGATAGGGTCGCCGTTTTTTTCCGGCCCAGAAGGGCGGGATGCCGGGCAACTGTGGGATGGGGTGGGCGGTGTTCCGCAAGGCACGAAATCCGTCGAAGTGGACCACGC
Source organism: Pseudomonas sp. GCM10022186 (assembly GCF_042656385.1). Classification (NCBI taxonomy): domain Bacteria; kingdom Pseudomonadati; phylum Pseudomonadota; class Gammaproteobacteria; order Pseudomonadales; family Pseudomonadaceae; genus Pseudomonas; species Pseudomonas sp. GCM10022186. The sequence goes on along the minus strand of NZ_JBHSOU010000006.1, from coordinate 35,982 downwards.
CTCACCAGTCCACCATACGGGGCCTGGCTGGACACCGCTGGTGGATGAAAAGAGCGTCATCCACCCTACGCAGGACGGCGTCCTGCCTGGCGAATGAATTCGCCCCTTCAGCTGGAGGTGATCCAGAAGTCACCCCTCTCCACTTCAGGGAGAGGGGCCGGGGGAGAGGGTGGTTGCCGGTCAGCTCGGTGCCGATCCATTTTTGCGAGTAAACATCCACGTTCGTAGAACGTGGACTTTGCTTTTGGCCCCCTATAACGGGGCGAATCCTCCCCCGTGCACAAGGCCGCCCCCTTTCGCCTGGTCTGGACCGTAGGGTGCGCTGCGCGCACCGATTCCGGGATCGGCTTCGGCACCACGTCAAACCGCCGGTGCGCACGGCGCACCCTACCGGATCGGCTTCGTTCAAATGAATTCGCTCCTACAGGGGCAGGACTGCGTCCTGCTTGGCGAATGAATTCGCCCCTACAAGGCTCGGTGCAGGGCGGGGCGCCGAAGCACCGCTTCCGGTGCCGATGAACGCCTGAGCGCGAAGCGATCGGGCCGGGGGTGAGGGTGGCCGCCGGCCGGCTCGGTGCCAGGCCATTTCGCGAATGAATTCGCTCCTACAAGGGCGGCCCTGTGGCCCGCCCAGCGATTGAAATCGCCCCCACAAAAAAGCGCCCTGATGTCTCCCCGCATCGAAACATGCGGGGGGACATGCAGGGCGCCAACAGAGGAACCTTCAGTTCCCGGAGCGGAACTCAGGACACGCGGCGGCCGCTGTCCTTCCAGTACTTCTCGCGCACCTGGCGGCGCAGGACCTTGCCCACCACGCTGACGGGCAGTGCGTCGACGAAGAGGATCGACTTGGGCGCCTTGAAGCGACCCAGGCGGCCCTTGACGTGTTCGATCAACGCCTCGACGGAGACACTCTCGCCGGCCTTGAGCACCACCTCGGCATGCACGGCCTCGCCCCATTCCTCATGGGGGATGCCGACCACGGCCGAGTTGGAGACCGCCGGATGGGCGTTCAGCGCCGCTTCCACTTCGACGGCATACACGTTGAAGCCACCGGTGATGATCATGTCTTTCTTGCGATCCACCAGGTACAGGAAGCCGTTCTCGTCGATGTAGCCCAGGTCGCCGGACTTCCAGTAGCCGTTCTCGAACTCCGCCGCCGTGCCTTCGGGGTTGTTGAAGTAGCCGGAAATGGTGCCGCGGGAGCGGACCCAGAGCTCGCCGGTGGTCCCCAGCGGAACTTCCTTGCCGTTGTCGTCGACGATGAGAATCTCGGCGCCGACGGCGATCCGCCCCGCCGAAGACAGTTGCTTCTCATTGGGGGTCAGATGGTCGGCCTTGCCCAGTATGGCGACGGCGTGGAGGCTTTCGGTGGCGCCGTAGATCTGCATGAAGATATTGCCGAAGCGCTCCTGGGCATGACGCAGCTTGGCCGGGCTCATGGGCGCCGCGCCGTAGGCCAGGGTCTGCAGCGACGACAGGTCGTAGTCCCGCGCCTCGGGCATCTCCAGCAGGCGATAGACCATGGTGGGCACGAGCAGGGTCATGGTGACCTTCTCGGCTTCGATGTTGCGGCACAGCTGCGCCAGGTCCGGGATGTTCTGGGTCAGGGTGCAGCCGCCCCGGAAGAGGGTCGGCAGCAGGCCCAGGCCGGAGCCGTGGCTGATGGGCGCCATGTGCAGGAAGCGGGTGTCCGCCTGGTAGGGCTGCTCGGCCTCCAGGTACATGGAGTCACGCAGCGCCATCCAGTTGTCGATGGTGTAGGCGGCACACTTGCTCCTGCCGGTGGTCCCGCCGGTGAAGCGGTAGACCAGGGCGTCCTTCTCGGTGTTGTGTTCGACGCCGGGATTGTGGTCGGACACGCCCTCCAGCAGGTCCCAGAAATACAGCAGGCCTTCGCGCGGGGCGGCTGGCGGGTCCATGCAGACGACGCTGATGCCCTGCCCATGGAGCAGGTCGAAATAGCGATCGATCAGCGCGTTCTCGATGAACACGACCTTGGGCCGGATGAACTCCACCTGCCAGCAGTGCTCTTCGAAGGAGTCGCGATAGTTGGTGTAGGCGGCCGCCGCTTCGCCCTTGAGCGCCGTCCAGGCGTGGAACAGGGAGATGTTGTCGTTCTCGAGGATGCAGAGATAGATGTCTCCGCGGCGAAGCTCCAGGCGCTCGCGCATCATGTTGACGATGCGGTTGGTCAGCGAATGGAGTTCGCGGAAGTTGTAGCGTCGATTGCGCTCGATATTGACCAGGGCCTCCCGGTCGCCAAAGCGCACGGCGAGGTTGGCTGACGTGTGTGCGAAGTTCATTGTTGTCATGCTTATGCTCCGTCCAGTGGCTCGTGCAGGCCGGTCGCAAGCCTTCGCCGCGTCCAGGGTACGGAGTGGCATCGGCGTGGCCTCTACCAGGCCGGAGCCCGGCTGCGAGTCGACGCAGTCCGGGCCCCGGGCGTGGTGGGCGTGTGGCTGCACGCCCGCTGCGGTGATGATCGCGAGTCTAGCGCGGGCCAGCGCCCGCGAGGCACTCAGGCCTGCTGGCCCTTGATGCCCTTCATGGCCGCTTCGACGAACAGTTGCACCTGCTGGTTGGCGTCATTGCGCGGGCCGGCGCTGCTCCAGTCGGTGATCTGCGCCAGGTGGGCCTCGACGGCCTCCGGCGAGAGCTCGGCATCGCCGATGTAGACCGGTGCGGTCTCTTCCATGCGCACGGCGGAGAACACGCCGGCGCCGGCGCCGAGGATCAGCTTGGTCGGCGCGTTCTCGCTGACCAGGAACAGCGCGCCCGGGGTGACCTGCTCGGGGCGGCTGGCTTTCAGCAGCTCTTCGGGCATCACGTCCTCGGTCATGCGGGTGGCGGCCATGGGCGCCAGGGTGTTGACCAGGATGTTGTTCTTGCGGCCCTCGATGGCCAGCATGTTCATCAGGCCCACCACGGCCATCTTGGCGGCGCCGTAGTTGGCCTGGCCGAAGTTGCCGAACAGGCCGGCGGCGGAGGTGGTCATCAGGATGCGGCCGTAGTTCTGCTCGCGCATCAGGTCCCAGACGGCCTTGGTGCAGTTCACCGAACCCATCAGGTGGACGTTGACCACGGCGTTGAAGTCGGCCATTTCCATCTTGGCAAAGGACTTGTCGCGCAGGATGCCGGCATTGTTGATCAGGATGTCGACCCGGCCGAAGGCTTCGACTGTCTGCTTGACCATGGCCTGGACCTGCTCGTAGTCGGCCACGTTGGCGCCGTTGGCGATGGCGGTGCCGCCGGCCTGGCGGATTTCCTCGACCACGGCCAGGGCGGCGTCGGAGGAGCTGCCGGAGCCATCGCGGCTGCCGCCGAAGTCGTTGATCACCACCTTGGCGCCACGGGCGGCGAGGTTCAGGGCGTGGACGCGGCCCAGGCCGTTGCCGGCGCCGGTGACGATGGCGACGCGGTCATCGAAACGAATGGTCATGGTGTTTTTCCTCTGTTGAAAGCGTAGTAGGGGGAGAACGGCGGGGAAACTGCGTGGATTCCCCGTATCGCCGTTCTCCGTAAAGGGTCAGGCGCGGCCGAAGATGCCGACGTGCTCGGTGGACTCCTCGACGCGCCAGAGGCCGCCGCCGTTGCCCTGCAGGGCAATGCGCGCGCCTTCGACCTGGCGCTTCCCGCAGTTGCCGCGCAGCTGTTCCACCAGTTCGAAGATCTGGCCGATGCCGGTGGCGCCGATGGGATGGCCCTTGGACTCCAGGCCGCCCGACGGGTTGACCGGCAGCTTGCCGCCCAGGCTGAAGTCGCCGCGCTCGGCCATCACGCCGCTCTGGCCCGGCTCGCAGAGGCCCAGGGCCTCGATGGCCAGCAGCTCGCCGATGGCGGTGGCGTCATGCACCTCGGCCACGTCGATGTCCTGCGGGGAAATCCCGGCCTGTTCGAAGGCGGCCTTGCCGGCCAGGTGGGTGCAACCCTTGTCGAAGTCCTCGGCGGCGCGGGCCGAAGCCGAGCGCACCACGCTGGCCAGCACCTTGATCGCGCGGCTCTTGTCGAAGCCGTACTTCTTCAGCGCCGACTCGGTGCAGAGGATGGCGGCGGCCGCGCCATCGGAGATGGGCGAGCACATCGGCAGGGTGATGGGGTAGGTGATCGGCGGCGCGGCGAGGATTTCCTCGATGCTCATGGCATTGCGGTACTGGGAGCGCTCGTTGTGCACCGAGTGGCCGTGGTTCTTCGAGGACACGGCGGCCAGCTGGCGCTGGGTGATGCCGTAGCGCTCCATCAGGCCGCCACGGCCGAGGGCGGCGTAGACGTCCATGAAGGGGCTGTAGGGCTTCTCCGACTGGGAACCGGGCGGCGGCACAATGCCCTTGCCCATGGCGGCCAGGTAGTTCTTGTTCTCCTCGAAGGTCTCGATGTCCCAGGCGGACTCGAAGGCGGAGAACATTTTCATCTTGTCGCTGTAGAACATCTTCTCCGCGCCCACGGCGATGGCCACGTCGGCGGCGTCGGCGCGCAGCTGGGTGACCGCCAGGTTGAAGGCATGGCTGGAGGAGGCGCAGGCGCCCTCGATGTTGAAGATCGGGATGCCGTCCAGGCCCAGCGGCAGCAGCGCCACCTGGCCACGGATCATGTGCTGGCCGTCGAAGTGGCCCTGGGTGCAGTTGCCGAAGAAGCCGACCTGGACCCACTTGCGGTCGCAACCGGCGTCCTTCAGGGCATCTTCCACCGCCCAGGCGGTGAGCTGCTTGATGGTCTTGTCGGTATGGCGGCCGAAGGCGGTCATGCCGACGCCGACTATGTATACGTTTTCCATCTTCACTCCTTCATGATCTGCTGCGCGTCGGCATAACTACGTCGAGAACGGGCTCGCCTTGTTCTGCTCCAGCTCGCGAGATCATGGCTATTTGGTCATGGGGGCGGGATCAGTAGCCCTTGAACTCCGGCTTGCGCTTCTCGGCGAAGGCCCGCACGCCTTCGGCGATGTCGTAGGAACGCTGGTGGTCGCGCAGCTCCAGCAGTTCATGGCGCAGGGCATCGGCACGGGACTTGTCGCCTGCCTCGTCGGCCACCTTCTTCATCTTGCGCAGCACCAGCGGGCTCTTGCCGGCCAGCTTGTCGCCAATGGCCTGGACGCGGTCGACCAGTTCGGCGTCGGCCACCACTTCGCTGACCAGGCCGTAGGTCTTCATGTCCTGGGCCGGCAGGGAATCGCCGGTGAACAGCAGGTACTTGGCGATGTTCTCCGGGATCTTGCGTGGCAGCACGGCCGCGCCGCCACCGCCGGGGAACACGCCGAAGTTGGAGTGGGCATCGCCGAAGCGGGCGCTCTGGGCGGCGATGACGAAGTCGCAGCAGAGCACGGTTTCCAGGCCACCGGCCAGGGCCAGGCCGTTGACGGCGGCGATCACCGGCTTCGGATAGGCGCGCAGGGCGTTGAAGAAGATAACGATGTTGTCCAGCAGGTCCTTCTCGCCGGGCTGCGGGGTGCCGCCGGCTTTCAGGTCGGCGCCGGCGCAGAAGGCCGGGCCGGTGCCGGTCACGGCGATCACGCGCACACCGCTGTCGGTCTCCCAGGCGTGCAGGCGGGCGGTCATGGCCTGCAGCATCTCCTGGTTCAGCGCGTTCATGGCCTTCGGGCGCGTCAGGGTGATCCAGCCCACCTGACCTTTCACTTCAAACGAAACGGACTCGCTCATCTCAGCTCCTCGATCGCAATCCAATTGGCATAACTGCCTGGATTCGAACTTACGCGAGGCCGTCCGAGCGGCTCCCCCCCCGTTGCGGACGGGGCCGACTTCCAGAGGGTTGTAGCAGGATGCGGGCGACGTCCGGGCAATGCCGACGCCGGGTGAAGCCCACACCCGGTCCCTGGCGAAGCCGGGCCGGACCGCAACGAACAAGTACCAGGGCGGAGAAAACGAGCATGCATACATCAGTCATCAATGCCGACGACCTGCTGGTCGCGACCAAGTTCTCGCCCCCGCGCCTCAACACCCGGCACATCCCCCGTGCGCAACTGCTGGCCCGCCTGCGCGAGGCGCAGCAGTGCAGCGCGACCCTGATCACCGGCGGCGCGGGATTCGGCAAGACCATCCTGCTCGCCCAATGGCGCCTGGAACTGATGAAGGCCGGGCTGGACGTGGCCTGGATTTCCTTCAGCCTCGACGACCGGCAGTTCGCCAGTTTCCTGGCCTACCTGCTGGCGGCCCTGCAGCGCCTGGGCATCCGGATCGAGCAGGAGTGGCTGCACAGCGATGGCGGCGAGCAGTCGACCAATGCGCTGGTCGCCATCGTGACCCGCGCAGCGGAAGGCATCGGCCGGGAACTGCACCTGCTGATGGACGACTTCCACCATGTGGAATCGCCCGCCGCCCACAGGCTGATGCAGAAATTGCTGGATCACTGCCCGGCCAACCTGCATATCACCATCGCTTCGCGAACGACGCCGCCGTTCAGCCTGGGGCGCCTGCGCATGCAGGGACACGTGGCGGAGATCGATTTCGCCGAACTGCCCTTCGGCCTTGAAGAAACCCGGGACTTCTTCCAGCAGAACCTCGGTACCCTGAAACTCAGCGCCGATGAAGAGCACCTGATCCATGACCTGACCAGCGGCTGGCCGGCCAGCCTGCAGCCCGTCGCCACCATGCTGCGGGCGCGCCCGACGAAGCGTGCGCAATTGCGCTCGATCCTCTGGAAGTCCAACGACCTGCAGGCCTACCTGAGCGAAGACGTGGTGGCCTGCCTGCCGCCCGAGCTGATCGGCTTCATGGAGAAGGTCTCGATCTTCCGGCGCTTCAATGCCGACCTTGCCGAATTCGTCACGGCAAGCCCGCGCGCACCGGAACTGATGAAGCGGGCCGAAGACGAGAACCTGCTGATCTATCGCATCGAATCCGAGGACAGTACGCCCTGGTACCGCTTCCACCCGCTGTTCGGCGAGTTCCTCGCGCAGCGCCTGGCGGCACGCGGGCAGGGCGAGGTGGAGACGCTGCACCGGCGTGGCAGCCAGTGGTTCGCCGAGCATGACTACCTGGTGGAAGCGGTGCGTCACGCCAACCTGGGCGGTGACCTGGACTATGCGGTCGAGGCCATGGAGGAGGCTGCCTCGACCACCTGGAGCATGGCCTACGTCAGCCCGATGCTGCATCTGCTGGAGCGTTTGCCGCAGGACGTCCTGTTCGCCCATCCCCGGCTGTTCATCATGGGCTGCCTGACCTACGCCTTCACCGCGCGGCCGGACAAGGCGCAGCGCTGGCTGGAGCAGATACGCCGCACCGAGGCGGCACGCAACCCGGCGATATCCTCGAAGTTCGCCCTGGCGGACGCGGCGATCGCCCTGCAACTGGACCAGCCCCGGCGGGTCATCGGCCTGCTGGAGCCGGCGCACCAGGTGCCCCTGGACAACAGTTCGCTGCGCTACATCAGCCTCTCGGCGCTGGCCACCGCCTATCTCGCGGTGGGTCGCCTCGCTGACGCGCGCACGTTGCACGAACAGCAACCGATCCAGATCGGGGACCGTGACAACGACATGGCCATGGTCTTCGAGAGCACGCGTGCGCTGGTCAGCCTGATGGCCGGCGATGCCCTGGAGGCTGAGCGCCTGGGCTCGAGCATCCTCGCCCGGGCGGAGGAGGCGTACGGTCGTGGTTCGGTATCCGCCAACCTGTGCGCCGCCACGCTCTGCGATGCCTATTACGAGCTCGATCGCCTCGACGACGCCCTGCGGGTCCTGGCCAATCGCAACGGCATCCTGCGTTCGTCCATGCCGGATGTGATGGCCCGCGCCTCGATCTGCCGCGCCCGGATCAGCATGCGGCGTGAGTCGCCCCAGGCTGCGCTGGATTTCCTCGAGACCCAGGCCGCCCATTTCCATGTGCTCGGCCTTGACCGCCTGCTGGCGCTGATGCTGGTCGAACAGGTCAGGCTGCTCCTGGAACAGGGCGAGTTGCGTCGTGCCACGGGTTTGGTATCGCGATTGGCCGACCTCGAAACGGCCCAGCGGACGACCGCCGAAGCGCGCAACGAGATCGCGTTCATCGCGGCCTTCGCCCGGGCACGGCTGGCGTTGGCCGGGCGCGATCCGGCCTGGGCGCTCGAGGGGCTCGCGACGGTCCGGGCGAAGGCCGAGAAGGCGGGGCGCGCGCGTACCCTGGTCAAGGTCCGGCTGCTCGCCGCGTTGGCCCACGACGAACTTGGCCAGCGGCAGGAAGCCGATGAAAGCCTTCAGGCAGCCATGGAGGTCGCTGCGAGGCGCGGGTTGATCCGCACTGTCCTGGACGAAGGCCCGGCGGTGGTTGCACGGCTGCTTCAATGGCGCGACGAGGCCCGGCTGGACGCGCCGATGGCCGACTACCTGGAGCGCCTGCTTGCGTGCCAGGAGCCGGACGAGGAGGTGCTGCCGACCATCTCGCAGGCGCGAGGGCCGGTGGATGCGCCGCGCGCCAGCCTGACCCCCCGCGAGCTGGAAATCCTCGGCCTGGTGGCCCAGGCGATGTCGAACAAGCGCATCGCCCTGACCCTCAATATCACCTTCGGCACGGTGAAGTGGAACGTGAAGAACATCCTCGCCAAGTTGGGCGTATCGAGCCGCTATGCGGCGATTTCCCTGGCGCGCCAGCAGGGGCTGCTGAAGTAGCTGGACGTCCTCCCGACCGGGTTTCCCCTACCGAGAGGGGAGGCGCGGACGCAGGTCCGCCGCCTCCATGCTGCGGATATTGCGCTGTGTGCCATGACTGCCTCGCGACGCCTGCCCACCGGCTCCATCCGGGCGGCGTCCAGAGGGCCGGCAATCGCGTCGACGGCGGTCGCACCGCAATGCATCGGAACTTCGACCCGGTTAAAGAGGAAGAATATGAGCGATACATCTGCAGCATTCCTGAGCGAACAGGAAATCATGATCCGCGACGCCGCCCGCAAGGTGGCCCAGGAAGTGGTGGCCGCCACGGCCGCCGAGCGCGACCGCACCGGCGCCTGGCCCCACGCGGAGTTGAAGGCGGTGGCCGAACTCGGCTTCCTCGGCATGCATATCCCCGAAGAGGCCGGCGGCTCGGGCATGTCCTTCCCCGAATACTGCCTGGCCATCGAGGAGTTCGCCGCGGCCGACGCCGGCTTCGCCACCATCCTCCATGTCCACAATGGCATGGCCGACATGCTGTACCGCTTCGGCACCGAGGCGCAGAAGCAGCAGTACCTGGCCGGCATGATCTCCGGCGAGCTGATCGCCGCCGGCCTGCTGACCGAGCCCCAGGCGGGCTCGGATACCGCCGCCTTCCGCACCACCGCGCGCCGCGACGGTGACCACTATGTGCTCAACGGCAGCAAGCAGTTCATTTCCAACGGCAACGAGGCCGGTATCGCCTTCGCCATCGCGGCGGTCACCGAGACCCCGGAAGGCCGCAAGGGCCCGAGCATGTTCATCGTCGATCCGCGCCAGCCCGGCTACACCGTGACCCGTGTGGAGAGCAAGATGGGCCAGCGCTCGGCCCATGTGGCGGCGATCCAGCTGGACAACTGCCGGGTGGCGGCGGAAAACCTGCTGGCCGAAGAGGGCACCGCCTACAAGCGCCTGATGGCCACCCTGTCCGAGGGCCGTATCGGCATCGCCGCAGTGGCTGTCGGCGCCGCCCGCGCCGCCCTGGAGGCTGCGGTGAAATACGCCAACGAGCGCGAAGCCTATGGCGCGCCGATCATCAACCTGCAGGGCGTGGCCTTCGACCTGGCCGACATGGCCACCCAGTTCGAGGTCGCCCAGCATTTCATGCTGCATGCGGCCCGCTTGCACTACGCCGGCGTGCCCTGCGCCAAGGAAGCTTCCATCGCCAAGCTGTTCGCCAGCGAGATGGCGGAGAAGGTCTGCTCCGATGCGCTGCAGATCCACGGCGGCTACGGCTACCTCAGCGACTTCCCGGTGGAGCGCTATTGCCGCGATGTCCGCGTGACCAAGATCTACGAGGGCACCAGCCATATCCAGAAGGTCATCATCGCCCGCAACCTGTGAGGCGAATCCGGGTGTGTCGAGGATCAAGTACGCCGCCAGCGGGCCGGGCTCCCGGGCCCGCTGCCGTACCAGGAGGATTGGATGTGACTGACGAATCGGTGCTGTACGAGAAGGTCGGCAAGACAGCGGTAATCACCCTGAACCGGCCGCAAAAGCGCAACGCCCTGGATGCCGCCATCGCCCAGGCGATGCCGCGCGCCATCGAGGCGGCGCGGGATGACCGGTCGGTGCGTACTGTGGTGCTAACCGGTGCGGGGGGTGCGTTCTGTTCCGGAGCCGACCTGGCGGAAGGGGGCGAGCATGAGGACAAGGCCTTCTTCGGTCGTGACCTGGTATTGCGCCACCAGCGCTGGTTCTCCCTGCTGGCGGAACTGGAGAAGCCTGTCATCGCGGCGGTGGATGGCCCTGCGGTGGGTGCCGGCTTTTCGCTGGCCCTGGCGGCGGACTTCATCTTCGTGACGCCGCGCACGAAGCTCATGGCCTCCTTCCTGAGCGTCGGCCTGGTGCCCGACCTGTCGATGTTCCATGCGCTGCCGCGGCTGGTGGGGCTGGCGCGAGCCAAGGAGATCGTCTTCTGCGCCCGGACCATTGGCGCAGAAGAGGCGATTTCCCTGGGGCTGGCCCAGGCCCTGGTCCCCGCCGAGGAACTGCTGGAGAGGGCGTTGGCCTACGCCAGGCAGTTCGACGAGGCACCACCACGCGCACTGGCCCTGGCCAAGACCCTGCTGAACCGGTCGTTCGAGACCGATCGCCCGGCCATGACCCAGCTGGAAGCGGCGGCGCAGTCGCTGTGCGGTGCCAGCCAATACCACGCCGAGGCGGTGCGGCGCTTCCTGGCCAAGGAAGGACTGGCCTACCCCGGTGCCAAAGTACCGGCAGGCTGAAGAATCCTTTCCGCTCCCGCAATCGGTGCGCATGGCGCACCGGTAAGTCGGTAGCCCGGATGAAATCCGGGGGAAAGTCCAACCACGGCCCCCGGATTGGGCTACGGCCTGTAGGGGCGAATTCATTCGCCAAGCATGACGCAGTCCTGCCCCTGGAAGTCCGAGTGGGGCACGGCATCCCTCACCCCCGGCCCCCGCCCTGCGCCCCGGCCCGATCGCTTCGCGCTCAGGCGTTCATCGGCACCGGAAGCGGTGCTGCCGAAAACGTGCCTCTTCGCCCCGGAGGGAGAGGGGAGCAGATCGGCGCCCCGCCCAGCACCGAGCCCTGTAGGGGCGAATTCATTCGCGAAATGGCCTGGCAGCCGTAGAGGGGTGACACTCGGTTGACCTCCGGCCCGGTCAGTGGTCCGTCTGTTCTCGGCCCACGCATGGCTTTCCCCCGAGTCCCACTCCGGCATACCCGGTTCCGCTGGCCGGGACCGCGCCCGTGTTCCAGTTCGTCGCGCGCTGTACCATCAGGTTGGCGGGGTGCCAGACTTGGTAGCGAACTTCCGCACATTTGCCGTGGCCTGCGCTGAAATGGCGGAAGCAGGGGCAGGGGAGGGACGTCCGCTTCCCTCCCCTAATGGAGAGGGGCGCTCCCAGGGAGGGCCTGCCTACTCTTGAGGCTCAAGAACCCGTCGTCCGGCGCATCCGCTGGAATCGAGCCGACAGGCCGGCGGGATACCCAAAGCTGAGGAGAAAGACATGAGGCAGAAAGTCGTCGTCGCTGGCGTGGGCATGATTCCCTTCGTCAAGCCGGGCCAGAGCGAAACCTACGTGGCCATGGGCGAGCAGGCGGTACGCCTGGCCCTGGCCGATGCCGGCGTGGGCTACGAGTCGATCCAGCAGGCTTATGCCAGTTACATCTACGGCGATTCCACCTGCGGTCAGCGCGTGCTCTACAACGTGGGCATGACCGGTATCCCGGTGATCAACGTCAATAACAACTGCGCCAGTGGCTCCACTGCGCTGTACCTGGCCAACCAGGCCATCGCCAGCGGCATGGTGGATATCGTCCTCGCCGCCGGCTTCGAGCAGATGATCCCTGGCGCCCTGGGCAACACCTTCAATGATCGTCCGGCGCCGCTGGACCTGTTCCTGCAGCAGTGCGACAGCGCCCTGCCCAATGCCGCGCAGATCCCGTCCGCCCTGCGCCTGTTCGGCAGTGCCGGCGTGGAGCACATGAAGCGCTTCGGCACGCCGCTGGAAACCTTCGCCAAGATCCGCGCCAAGGCCAGCCGCCATGCGGCGAACAACCCCAAGGCCGTGTTCCGCAAGGTGGTGACCACCGAGGAAGTGCTGGCCGACCAGGTGATGTGGCCGGAAGTGATGACCCGCCTGATGGCCTGCCCGCCCACCTGCGGCGCCGCCGCCGTGGTGCTGTGCAGCGAGGCCTACGCGAAGAAGCATGGCCTGGATTCCAGCGTGTGGATCGCCGGCCAGGCGCTGACCACCGATGGCGAGGAGACCTTCAAGTCCGGCGACATGCGCGACCTGGCCGGTTTCTCCATGTCTCGCGCGGCCGCGCGGCAAGTCTACGAGATGGCCGGCATCGGCGCGGATGAGGTGGACGTGGTCGAGTTGCACGACTGCTTCGCCCAGAACGAGCTGCTCACCTACGAATCCCTGGGCCTGTGCCCGGAAGGCGGCGCGCAGAAGTTCGTCGACGACGGCGACAACACCTACGGCGGCCGCTACGTGGTCAATCCGTCCGGCGGCCTGCTGTCCAAGGGGCACCCCATCGGCGCCACCGGTCTTGCCCAGTGCACCGAGCTGGTCCAGCAACTGCGCGGCCAGGCCGAGCAGCGCCAGGTGGAAGGCGCCCGGGTCGCCCTGCAGCACAACGTCGGCATCGGTGGCGCCTGCGTGGTGACCATGTACCGCAACGACTGACAGGGGACGGCCCATGGATTTCACACCCGATTCCAGCCTGGCGGAGTTCCGCCAGGAGGTCCGGCGCTTCCTCCAGGAGGAAGTGCCGGCGGACCTCAAGGGGCTCCGCCGCGCCACCCGTTCGCCCCGCGAAGAGGTGATGCGCTGGCAGAAGGTTCTCAATCAGCGCGGCTGGGGTGCGCCCTACTGGGCGAAGGAGCACGGCGGCACCGGCTGGACCGTGCCGCAGATCCTGGTGTTCGACGACGAGTGCAGCGCGGCGGGTACCCCGACCCAGGACGGCTTCGTGCACAAGCTGCTGGGCCCGGTGCTCAACGCCTTCGCCACGCCGGAACAGAAGGCGCAGCACATGCCGGCCATCTTCAATGGCGAGCGGCTGTGGTGCCAGGGCTTCTCCGAGCCGGGTTCCGGCTCCGACCTGGCTTCCCTGCGCACTCGCGCCGAGCGGGACGGCGACCACTATGTGGTCAATGGCCAGAAGATCTGGACCAGCTATGCCCACCACGCGGACTGGATTTTCCTGCTGGTGCGCACCAACCCGGATGTGAAGAAACAGGCGGGCATCAGCTTCCTGCTGGTGGACATGAAGACGCCCGGCATCACCGTGCGGCCGATCCGCAGCATCGACGACGCCCACCACCTGAACGAGACCTTCTTCGACAACGTGCGCGTCCCGGTGGAGAACCTGATCGGCGTGGAAGGGCAGGGCTGGAGCATCACCAAGTTCCTGCTCAACAACGAGCACGCCACCGCTGCCGACCTGCCCGAACTCAAGCGCTACATGCGTGAGCTGAAGCTGTTCGCCTCGACGTTGCACGTGGGCGACCAACTGCTCTGCGAGCGTCCCCAGTTCGCCCTGAAGATGGCGCGCCTGGACGCGGAGCTGCAGGCCCTGGAAATGCTGGTACAGCGCGTCGCCCGCCTGGAGCAGGAGCACCGGCCGGAGTCCCACACCCTGGGCTCGATGCTGAAGATCCGTGCCACCGAGTTCCAGCAACGCATCACCGAGGCCCATGTCGAGGCGCTGGGGGACTATGGCGCGATCGCCTACCCGCATCCCCACGAGCCGAATCCGCGACAGGACTTCCCGCTGCAGGCGCTGGCCAATGGCATCGCCAACGAGATGTTCTTCCGTCGCGCTTCCACCATCTATGGCGGCACCAGCGAAGTGCAGCGCGGCATCATCGCCAAGATGCTGTTCCAACTTTGAAAGCAGGAAACGGGTATGGATTTCGATCTGACTTCGGAACAACAACTGCTGCAGGACAGCGTACGGCGCTACGTCGACAAGGCCTACAGCTTTGAATCCCGCATGGCCCTGCTGGCTGCGGGGAAGAACGGCAACGCCGACAACTGGGGCACCTTCGCCGCCAACGGCTGGCTGATGGCCGCGCTGCCGGAAGAGCACGGCGGCCTGGGAGGCTCGCTGCTGGAGACCGCGATCATCGCCCAGCAACTGGGGCGGGCGCTGGTGCTGGAGCCTTACCTGGGCTGCGCCGTGCTGGCCGCCCAGACCCTGGCGGCATGCGGCAACGGCGCACAGAAGGCGCGCCTGTTGCCGCGACTGGCGGAAGGCAGCTGCCGCATCGCGCTGGCCTATAGCGAACCGGGTTCCCGGGGCATGCCCGAGCCGGTGGCGTTGCGTGCCGAGCGCCACAGCGACGGCTTCCGCCTGCATGGGCGCAAGAGCCTGGTACTGGGGGCGGACGGTGCCGAGGCGTTTATCGTGTCCGCGCGCATAGCGGGCACCCAGGGCATCAGCCTGCTGCTGGTGGACGCCGACCGTCCGGGCCTGCAGCACCAGGCGCTGCCCCTGCACGACGGCACCTGGGTGGAAGAACTGAACTTCGACGGCGTGGAGGTGGCTGCCGACGCGCTGCTGTGCGAGGCCGGCCAGGGCCTGCCGGCGCTGCGCGAGGGCCTGGCCCACGGCATCGTGGCGCTCTGCGCCGAGCTGATCGGCGGCATGGAGAAGACCCTCGAGGTCACCGCCGAATACCTGAAGGTGCGCAAGCAGTTCGGCGTGCCCATCGGCTCGTTCCAGGCCCTGCAGCACCGCATCGCCGATATGGCCGCGGAAATGGAGGTGGCGCGCTCGATGCTGCACGCCGCGCTGTCCGCCGTGGCCAACGATGACCCGGCAACCCGGGACAAGACCCTGTCCGGCGCCAAGATGCTGATCTGCCGCGCGGCCAGGTTCGTCTGCGGCCAGGGCATCCAGTTGCACGGCGGGATCGGCGTGACCGAGGAATACCTGGTGGGCCACTACTACAAGCGCGCCGTCGTCGCCGACCTGCTGCTGGGCAGCAGCGACAGCCACGAAGCGGCCTATGCCGAGGCCCTGCAGGCCGAACTGCGCGCCTGACCCGCCAACCGAAACCATTGGGAGAGAACAAGATGAAAAGCTACGAAACCGTGGCCGAACTGCAGGCCCTGGTGGGAGAAGTCGTGGGCACCAGCGACTGGGTGGCCATCGACCAGAACCGTATCGACACCTTCGCCGAGGCCACCGGCGACCATCAGTGGATCCACGTCGATCCCGAGCGCGCCGCCAAGGGGCCCTTCGGCAAGCCGATCGCCCATGGCTTCCTGACCCTCAGCCTGCTGCCCACCTTCATGACCAACGCCTTCGAGGTGTGCAACGTGAAGATGGGCGTGAACTACGGCCTGAACAAGGTGCGCTTCGTACAGCCGGTGCCGGTGGACAGCCGCCTGCGTGCGCACTTCAAGGTGCAGTCCTGGGAACCCCTGGAAGGCAACGGCGCCCAGGTCACCTACGAGATGACCGTGGAAATCGAAGGCGCGGCCAAGCCGGCCTGCGTGGCGGAAACCATCCTGCGGGTGTTCGGCTGAGCGCAGGATGTCGGCCCGCTGACGCAGTGACAAGCGGCTGGCAGTGCCAGCCCGTGGAGAATGGAACTTATGGCGCAAGATCGCACTGGTCCTCTGGCAGGACTGAGAATCCTCGAGATCGCGGGCCTCGGGCCGGCACCTTTCTGCGGCATGCTGCTCGCGGATCTGGGCGCGGACGTGGTGGTCGTGGATCGCCTGGCGGCAGGCCCGGAAGACCTGGACCTGGGCAAGCATTCGGTGGTGAACCGTGGCAAGCGGTCGATAGCCGTCGACCTCAAGAGCCGGGCAGGCATCGACACCGTGCTGCAACTGGTGGAAAGCTGCGACGCCCTGATCGAAGGCATGCGCCCCGGCGTGATGGAGCGCCTGGGCCTCGGACCGGATGTGTGCCTGGCGCGCAATCCGAGGCTGATCTACGGCCGCATGACCGGCTGGGGCCAGAACGGTCCGCTGGCCCAGGCCGCTGGCCACGACCTCAACTACATTGCCCTGTCGGGTGCCCTGTGGTGGTCCGGTCAGCCCGGTGAGGCGCCGATGTCCCCACCGAGCCTGGTGGGCGATATCGGTGGTGGCTCGCTGTACCTGGCCGTTGGCCTGCTTGCCGGCATCATGAACGCGCGGGCCACCGGCCAGGGGCAGGTGGTGGACGCCGCCATCGTCGATGGCAGCGCCCACATGCTGAACCTGATGCTCGGCCTGAAATCGGCGGGCCAGATGACCAACGAGCGCGGCAAGAGTCTGCTGGACGGTCCGCACTGGTACCGCACCTACAGGTGCTCCGACGGCAAGTTCGTCTCCGTGGGCGCGGTGGAGCCACGCTTCTACAGGTTGCTGCTGGAGAAGCTCGAGCTGACCGGCGATCCGGCCTACGCCAAGGGCCATGATCCGGCGCAGTGGCCGCACCTGCACGAAGGCTTCGCCGCCCTGTTCGCGACCAGGACCCGCGACCAGTGGTGTGCGCTGCTGGAGGGCACCGATGCCTGCTTCGCGCCGGTGCACGATCTCGACGAAGCGGCGGCCCACCCGCATATGGTGGAACGTGGCGTCTACAGCCGGATCGACGGCGTGCTACAGGCCAATCCGGCGCCGCGCTTCTCGGTGACCCAGCCCGCTTCGCCCGGCGCCATACCGGCACGCGGCCAACACTCGGAGGCCGTGCTGCGCGATTGGTGCGGAATGTGAACGGCCCTGGTCGAGTCGGCCGGTTCGGATGTCTGAGCCGGCCACTGATCCGGCCGTTCAGCAGCGGTCGCGCCCGGGATGCCGGGCCGCGACTCGAAATGATCTGGAAGGAACGTTGCATGAACAAGAACAATTCGACGACCTTGCTCCACCGCTTCCTGCATTGGGAGGAAACCCGCCCCGATGCGATCCACCTGACCCAGCCCGTGCCGGAGGGCGTCGCCGAATACAGCTGGCGCGAGGTCGGCGACCAGGCGCGCAGGATGGCGAGCCACCTGAAGTCGCTGGGACTGCCCGCCGGCAGCAGCATCACGATCATCGGCAAGAACAGCGCCCACTGGATCATCGCCGACCTGGCGATCTGGATGGCCGGGCATGTGTCCGTCCCCCTGTATCCGACGATGAGCGCGGAAACCCTGCGCTACGTCTTCGACCATGCCGGCATCCGGCTGGTATTCCTCGGCAGGATGGAGATCGGCAGCAACATCCAGGACATGCTCCCGGCTGGCGTTCCGGTCGTTGCCTTGCCCCTGGCACCTGCAGGCGACTACGCGCAATGGGACGAGCTCGCCACGGCCAACGAGCCACTGCGGGACATCCGCCTGCCGGAGCCGGGCGAGCTGGCGACCATCATCTACACCTCCGGCACCACCGGCACGCCGAAGGGCGTGATGCACAGTTTCGGCGGCATGTATGCCTATGCCTCCCTCGGCGGCGGGGACTTCTGCAAGCTGGAGCCCGGGGACCGCCTGCTGTCCTACCTGCCCCTGGCGCACGCCGCGGAACGTTCCTCGGTGGAGTCCAACTCGCTGTGCCACGGGGTCCAGGTCTTCTTCAACGACAGCCTCGAGACCTTTACCCAGGACCTGTGCCGGGCGCGGCCGTCGGTGTTCATTTCCATGCCGAGGCTCTGGACCAAGTTCTACCAGGTGATCAACGCCAGGCTGCCGGCCGAACAGCAGGCGCTGCTGTTCAGCCCGTGCGAGGCCGGCGCCGCCCTCAGGAAGCAGGTACTGGTCATGCTGGGGCTGGACCAGACGCGCATCGCCTTTACCGGCTCGGCGCCATTGCCGCCGGAGATCGTCAGCTGGTACCGCAACCTGGGCCTCGAACTGCTGGACGTCTACGGCATGTCCGAGAACTTCTGCTATTCCCACTACAGCCGGCCCGGACAGGTGCGAGTGGGCTATGTGGGCCAGGCGCTGCCGGGCGTTCGTTGCCGCATCTCGGAAGAGGGCGAGATTCTGGTCGATTGCCCGACGCAGATGATGGGGTACTACCGGCAACCGGAGCTGACGGCCGAAAGCATGACGGCGGACGGCTACTTCAAGACCGGCGACCGTGGCGTGCTGGACGAGGAGGGGCGCCTGAAGATCACCGGCCGGGTGAAGGAGCTGTTCAAGACCAGCAAGGGCAAGTACGTGGCACCGGTGCCCATCGAGAACCGGCTGGGCCACAAGGCGGTGGAGGCGGTATGCGTCACCGGCCCAGCCCTGCCTCAGCCTTTCGCATTGCTCATGCTTTCCCCGGAGGGACGCAGCAGCATCGCCGACCGGCAAGGCCGCGAGCAGCTGAAGGCTGAGCTGGAGGCTCTGCTGGACAGCGTCAATGCCGGCCTGGAGGCGCACGAGCGGCTGAGTTACGCGGTGGTGGTGAGGGACTCCTGGAGCATCGAGAATGGCTTCCTCACCCCGACCCTGAAGATCAAGCGGGACGTCATCGAGAACCGCTACCTGGGCAATGCCGAAGCCTGGCTCGAATCAGGCCAGGCGATCATCTTCGAAGACGATCCGGCCTGGTCCTCCTGAACCGCCTGCGGGGATGCGAAACGGGCCGCTTGCCCTTACGTATCCCCGCGCCGGTTCCTCTCCCGGCACCATTCTCCGATCCGAACCTCGCCCGCAATCCACTACGCAGCGGCTTGCGTAGTGCCTTTCGCTTCCTCCCTGGATTCCCGCTCCCCCGAGGGAGAGGGTGGCCCCTCCAAACATGGGGGGGAAACACGGCAAGGGGCTCACGTAACGTCATTGAAGGTCGACAGCTGGACCCGGTTCGCAACAGGCGGATCGCGAGGGTTCGCCCTGCCAACCCGATGACAACGAACGAGCCACTGACGGCCTTGCGCGCCGCTGGTTCCTGCGATCCAAAGGAGCGACACAGAATGAAAGTCTGCATGCCGAGCGAAGAACAAAGCCTCGCGGTGGAGAGCTTCCGGAAATTTCTCGACGCGGAGATCCGTCCGATCGCGCGTCAGTATGGTGATCGGCACATTCCGAAGGACCGGATGCGCGAAATCACCCAGGGTATCGCCGAATTCGGCCTGCCGGGCGTGAGCGTGGCCGAGGAACATGGGGGCCTGGGCCTGAGCCTGGTGACGGAAGCCATGCTGTTCGAGGAACTCTGCGCGGTTTCCGTGGATATCGGCCTCTGCGTGATGATCAACAAGGGCATGGCGATCACCCTGGCCGAGCTGCCCGAGTCGCAGGCCCACCTTCGCGAGCGCTACCTGCCGGACATCATGGCCGGCCGCACCTTCGGTGGTTTCTGCATCAGCGAGCCGGACGTGGGTTCCAACGTGGCCGACATCAAGGCCACCGGCAAGCGCGATGGCGATCACTTCCTCATCAAGGGCGAGAAGACCTGGATCTCCAACGGACACTATTCCGACTTCCTGATCACCACGGTGCGCACCGGCGAAAAGGCGCTTTCGCACATCCTGGTGGACCGCGAGGAGCATGGCTATGAATCGCGCAACATCGACAAGATCGCCCTGAACGGCCAGTCCACCGCCCAGGTGTTCTTCGACAACGCGCGAGTGCCGGCACGGAACATCATCTGGGAGGAGGGTGCCGGCCTGAAGAACACCATGAAGCTGTTCGAGAAGGCACGCGCCAACGTCGGGATGCTCTCCGTCGGCCTGATGCGCGCCGCCCTCGAGGCGTCCATCGCCTATTCCCGGGAACGCCAGCAGTTCGGCAAACCCATCGCCGCGCACCAGCTGGTCGCCGCCAAGATCGCGGAGATGGCCACCCTCACCGATGCCGCCCGACTGATGTGCTTCAGGGCCTTCTCCATGATGGACGCCGGCATTCGCTGTGACGTGCAGTCGTCGATGGCCAAGTGGTTCGCCACCGAGATGGCGGTGAAGGTCTGTCGCGACGCGGTCCAGCTGCACGGCGGCAACGGCCTGACCAAGGAGTTCGATGTGGAACGCCTGGCCCGCGAGGCGATCGTCATCCCGATCCCGGACGGCACCACCGAGATCCAGAAGCTGATGATCTCCCGCGCGTTGACCGGTATCGGCGCGTTCGTCTGATCCTTGGCGGGGCGAAGCGGCGCCTCGTACCCGGCCATTTCACCCCGGACACCACGCTCCCGAAGGAGGGCGGCGTGGTGTCCGGCGTCTTCGTTCCACGCCCGCCCGCCGGCGGTTTCCGGGGTTCCGGACACCCCCTCCCCATTCGCCATTTCGGGGGGGGCGGAGCGGCAAGGCCCTTGGATACAAAGAACTGGCCAGCACCCGTCGGGAAGCCGCATGAGACGCCTGCAGCCTCAGGGTTCAGCCGTGGCTGTGGGGCCAAGTCCTGGGGCCGCCTGGCAAGTCCGCGTTCGCGCCAGCCGAGGGAGGCGTGTTCCCCGAATCGAGTGTCGCGCGGACGCCGAACATCACAACCTTAGAAGGTGGAGACATGACTAGACTGACAAGAACCCTGATCGCAGCCAGCCTGCTGGCGGTGCATACAGGCGTGCTCCATGCTGCGGTGTCTGCGGAAGAGGCGAAGCAGTTGGGAACTACCCTGACGCCGGTCGGCGCCGAGATGGCGGGCAACCAGGACGGCAGTATTCCGGCGTACACGGGCGGTCTGACCACGGCGCCGGCCGGGTTCGACAAGAGCAAGGGCGTGCGCCCCGATCCCTTCGCCAGCGAGAAGCCCCTGTTCTCCATCGATGCAGCGAACATGGACGCCCATGCGGACAAGCTGAGCGACGGCCAGAAGGCGATTCTCAAGAAGCTCCCCGGCTTCCGGATGGACATCTATCCGAGCCACCGCAGCGTCGCCTATCCCCAGGCCATTCTCGACAACAGCGTGAAGAATGCTACCCGCGCCAGCCTGTCGACCGACGGCTACACCCCGGTGGGCGCCGGCGGCGGGATTCCGTTCCCGATCCCGAAGAACGGCATCGAGGTCATGCTCAACCATATCGCCCGCTACCAGGGCATGTCCTACGTGATTCCGAAGTATTCGGCGTTCAATATCGATGCCGCGGGCAAGCGCGTGCTGTCGACCCAGGGCGTCTGGACGCTGGAAAGCCCCTTCTACGACCTGTCGAAGGGGGCCGAGCCGACCATCTATACCCGCGCGCGGACCAACTACACCGGACCCGCCCGCCGCGCCGGCGAGGCCGTCATGACCTTCGAGAGCATCGACGGGGCCAAGGGGCGGCGTGCCTATCAGTACCTGCCTGGCCAGCGCCGCGTACGCCTGGCGCCGGACCTCGCCTATGACACGCCCAACCCCAGTACCTCCGGCATGTCCACCATTGACGACGTCAACCTGTTCAACGGCCGGATGGATCGCTACGACTGGAAACTGGTCGGCAAGAAGGAAATGTACGTCCCGTACAACACCTACCGCTTCACCTACGCTGCCGACCCGGACGCGGTCTTCGGCGACAAGTTCGTCAATCCGGACTTCGTACGTTGGGAACTGCACCGCGTCTGGGTAGTGGAAGCGACCTTGAAACCGGGCGCGCGCCATATCTATTCCAAGCGGACCTTCTATGTCGACGAAGACAGCTGGGCGGCACTCGCCAACGATCAGTACGACGGTCGCGGCCAGCTGTGGCGTCCCGGCTTCGCCTACCTTACGGCGCTCTACGACGCATCGGCCATCAACACCACCACCTCGGGCCACTATGACCTGATAGCCGGTTCCTATTACGTCAACACCTGGCCCGGCAAGGGCGGCCTGATGGTCTCCGAGAGCATGACCTCCGACAGCCGCTGGACCCCGGACAGCCTGGCGGGCGCCGGCATCCGTTAATTCATGGGGAGTCGTTTGGGCGGAACCGACCTGTTCGGTTCCGCCTTTTTTATTTGTGGATGGGGTTGATGTCGGATTGGCAAGTGGGTGTGAGTCGTAGGGTGGATCACGCTCCATCGATCCACCGTCGGTGCCGGGCCTGGACTCGCTGGTGGATGTGAAAAGCGACATCCCCCCTACGAAAAGAGTGCCACCGGAAAGGCAAAGGCCCCGGTCGAACCGGGGCCTCGGTGGAGCCGGGAGCCGCTCAGGACACCCGTCGCGCCTGATCCTTCCAGTAGCGCTCACGCACCTGCCGGCGCAGTACCTTGCCCACCGCGCTCACGGGCAGCGCGTCGACGAAGGTCACCGACTTGGGCGCCTTGAACCGGCCCAGGCGCTCCTTCACCAGCTCGATCAGTTCTTCTTCCGTGACGGCCATGCCCGGCTTGAGCACCACTTCGGCGTGCACCGCCTCGCCCCATTTGTCGTGGGGCACGCCGACCACGGCGGACATGGAGACGGCAGGGTGGGCATTGAGCGTGGCTTCCACTTCGACGGCATAGACATTGAAGCCGCCGGTGATGATCACGTCCTTCTTGCGGTCGACGATGAACAGGTAGCCGGCCTCGTCCAGGTAGCCCAGGTCGCCGGACTTCCAGAAGCCGTTCTCGAACTCGGCGGCGGTGCCTTCCGGGTTGTTGTGGTAACCGGAGATGGTGCCGCGCCCGCGCAACCAGATCTCCCCGGTGGTGCCGGCCGGCACCGGGTTGCCGGCATCGTCCACCACCCGCAGTTCGATGCCGGTGGTCGGGCGTCCGGCGGAGGCCAGGCGGCCGGTCTCGATGGCGGTGAGGTGGTCGGCCTTGGTCAGGGTGCAGACCGCCTGGGCGCACTCGGTGGAACCGTAGAGCTGGAAGAAGATATTGCCGAAGCGCGCCTGGGCCTGCTCGAGCTTGGCCGGGCTCATGGGGGCGGCGCCGTAGTACAGGGTCTGCAGGCTGGACAGGTCGTACTGGCTGGCTTCCGGCAATTCCAGCAGCCAGCCCACCAGGGTCGGCACCATCAGGGCGGTGGTGATGCGCTCCGCCTCGACGTTGCGGCACCAGGCCTTGAGGTCGGCGGCGTTCTGGGTGACGGTGCAACCGCCACGGAACAGGGTGGGCAGCAGCGAGAGGCCCGAACCGTGGCTGATGGGGGCGATATGCAGGTAGCGGGTGAGCTCGTTCAGGGCCTGACTCTGTTCGCTGTCGGCGTACATCGAGTCTCGCGCCGCCAGCCAGTTGTCGATGGTGTAGCGGGCGCACTTGCTCCTGCCCGTGGTGCCGCCGGTGAAGCGGTAGATCAGCACGTCCTGGTGCACGTCGGACTCGACTTCCGGCTCCCGGTCGGACACCCCTTCGAGCAGGTCCCAGAAATATCGGGCATAGGCATGCCGCGCCGGCGGAAGGTCCATGCATATCACCCGGGCGCCGCTCTGGCGCAGCATCTCGCCGTAGCGGTCGAGTAGCCCGGTCTCGATGAAGATCGCCTTGGGCCGGATGAACTCGATCTGCCAACTATGTTCTTCGAGGGAGTCGCGGATATTGGTATGGGCGATGGCTGCCTCGCCCTTGAACGCGGTCCAGGCGTGCAGCAGTGACAGGTTGTCGTTTTCCAGGATGCACAGCGCGGTATCACCGCGACGGAGGTCCAGGCGGCCGCGCATCATGTTGACGATGCGATTGGTCAGCCGATGCAGCTCATCGAAGCGATAGCGCCGATCGCGCTCGACGTTCACCAGGGCTTCCTGCTCGGCGTAGTGGTGGGCGACCTGGCCCATGACGCGGGAGAAATTCATCTTCATCGCGGTCTCCGTTTGTTGTTCTGGTTGGTGGAGAACGGATTCTAGGAAGGGCCTCTCGCGGCAGCGCCCCCCATCAGGGTAGGGGTGCGGCACGTTCCGCGGAGCGAAACCACGCGACCGGGGCGTAATCCCCTTGCGCGGCCCGCGTCAACCCGCCGAACCAGCCCCCCACCCCTCGTGGGTGGGGAAAAGCGGCTGGCGCTGCGAATAGGCTATCGGTGCCCGATTGGGCGCGTGATGGGTGTACGTCCAGAGAGGTGATTGTCGTGAACCGCAGTATTTCCACCTTGGCAGGCAGAAGTCGCAAGCTCGATGGCGGCGCGCTGTTCGGCAGCACGCCCCGTCGTGCCTGGAGCGACTGGTTCTGTCCGGACCACGACAACCAGGTGGAGTTGGCGACGCGTGGGATGCTGGTCCAGCAGGGCCGTTCGAACATTCTGGTCCTCGCCGGGACCGATGCCCTGCTGGCACCGCCTCCACGAACCTGCCGCTGCCAGAAACCGGTGTTCGGCCTGCTGGACAGCCTGGCGGAACATGGCCTGGGCGAGGGCGATATCCATGCCGTGCTGCTGACCCATCTGCATGCCGTGCTGCCGCGGGACGTGCAAGCCGTGGTCAGGGAAGGCGAGACCCCGCGGCTGCTGTTTCCCGGCGCACGCTACCTCACCGGGCGGCGCCACTGGCTGCGGGCCCGCCACCCGCATCCCCGTGATCGTGCGCTGTTCATCCCGCAGATCATCCGGAAACTGGAGGACAGCGGCCGCCTGCAATTGCTGGAGGAGGGCGGCAGCGAACTGCTGGGCCAGGACTGGCGCTTCCATGTCAGCGATGGCTACACCCCCGGGCAACTGCTGCCGGAGATCGAGATGCCCGGCGGTCCGGTCGTGTTCGCCGGCGATCTCGTTCCTGCCACCCAATGGCTGCGCC
Organism: Pseudomonas sp. GCM10022186; assembly: GCF_042656385.1. Classification (NCBI taxonomy): domain Bacteria; kingdom Pseudomonadati; phylum Pseudomonadota; class Gammaproteobacteria; order Pseudomonadales; family Pseudomonadaceae; genus Pseudomonas; species Pseudomonas sp. GCM10022186. Next base: position 11,373 of record NZ_JBHSOU010000006.1, on the reverse strand, counting down.
TGGAACTGACCACGGCGTTCGACCGCAACCCGGAGTCCCTGGTGGACGAGAAGGAGCGCCTGCTGGACCACCTGGTCGCCTGCGGCGGCCGGCTGCTGCTGGCGCGTGACCCCGAGGTGGCGATGATCAAGGTCCTGCGCGACCGGCAATCCCGCTACCAGGCATTCGACCAGCACACCGAGCTGAGCCGGCTGGATAGCTGATTGTCTGGATCGAACGAAGGAGCTGAACAGGTAGGGTGCGCCGCGCGCACCAGCGGTTGAGCGTCACGCGATGGCCGATGCCGCAATCGGTGCGCACAGCGCACCCTACGGTGGAGCCAGCGCAATAGTGAAAAAAACCCGCTCCAGGGAGCGGGTTCTTCGCACTTACAGGCTTCCCACCAGTTGCCCGCCATCCACCGCCAGCACCGCGCCAGACATATAGGCACCCGCTTCGCTGGCCAGCAGCAGGAAGGGGCCGTCCAGCTCCTCCAGCCGGCCGAGGCGGCGCATGGGCACCGCATCGCGGATATAGGCCTGGCCTTTCTCGCTGTCGAAGTAGGCGTCGTTCATCTCGGTCTTGAAGTAGCCCGGGGCGATGGCGTTGACCCGTATGCCGTAGCGGGCCAATTCCAGCGCAAGGGATCTGGTCAGCTGGACCACGCCGGCCTTGGCCGCGCAGTAGTGGCTGTAGCCGGTGCCCACCCGCAGGCCGAGCATGGAGGCGATATTGACGATGCTCCCCGGACGCTCGGCGCGCGCCAGGCGTTGCGCGGCGCACTGGGCCACGCGCCAGACGCCGTCGAGGTTGGTGGACAGCATGGCGCGCCAGTCTTCCTCGCTGACTTCCAGCACGCGCTGGCCATTGCCGATGCCGGCGTTGTTGAGCACCACGTCCACCGCTCCGAAGGCCGCCTCGGCGGCATCGAAGGCGGCCTCGACGCTGGTCCGGTCGGTGACGTCCAGCGCCACGGCCAGGGCCTCGCCGCCGTCACGGCGGACGGCCTCGGCCAGCTGTTGCAGGCGCTCCACCCGGCGCGCCGCCAGGACCACCCGGGCACCGGCCCGCCCGGCGACTCGGCCCAGGTGGGCGCCGATGCCGCTGGAGGCGCCGGTGACCAGCACGGTGCGGCCGGCCAGGGTAAAGGGGGCGAAGACGCTCATCAGAACACCTCGAACAGGCCGGCCGCGCCCATGCCGCCGCCGACGCACATGGTGACCACCACGTACTTCACGCCACGGCGCTTGCCCTCCAGCAGGGCGTGGCCGACCATGCGCGCGCCGCTCATGCCGTAAGGGTGGCCGATGGCGATGGCGCCGCCGTTGACGTTGTAGCGGTCGTTGTCGATACCCAGCGTGTCGCGGCAATACAGGGCCTGGCAGGCGAAGGCTTCGTTGAGTTCCCACAGGCCGATGTCGTCGACCTTCAGGCCGTGCTGCTTGAGCAGCCTGGGTACCGCCAGCACCGGGCCGATGCCCATTTCCTCCGGTGCCAGGCCGGCGACGGCGATGCCGCGGTACAGGCCCAGGGGCTCGAGGTTGCGTTGTTCGGCCAGGCGCGCGTCCATCAGCACGCAGGCGCTGGCGCCGTCGGAGAGCTGGCTGGCATTGCCGGCGGTGATGCAGCCACCTTCGATCACCGGCTTCAGGTTGCCGAGGTCCTGGAGGGTGGTCTGCGGGCGGTTGCCTTCGTCCCGGGCGAGGGTCACTTCTTCGAAACCGACGGTACCGCTGGCCTTGTCGACGATCTGCCTGGTGACCGTCACCGGAACTATCTCACCCTCGAACAGACCCGCCTGCTGCGCGGCGGCCGTGCGCTGCTGGGACTGCAGGGAGTAGGCATCCTGGGCTTCGCGACTGATGCCATAGCGCTCGGCGACCCGCTCGGCGGTCTGCAGCATCGGCATGTAGGCGTGGGGAACGTGACGCAGCACCTGCTCGTCGTGCTGGCTGCCGACCCAGTCCATGTGGCGGTTCTGCACCAGGCTGATGTGTTCCTGGCCGGCACCGATGGTCACCTGCATGCCGTCGACCATGATCTGCTTGGCGGCGGTGGCGATGGCCATCAGGCCCGAGGCGCACTGGCGGTCCAGGGTCTGGCCGCTGACGGAAATCGGCAGGCCGGAGGCCAGCACGCTCATGCGGCCGAGGTTCCAGCCGGCGGTGCCGGCCGGCATACCGGTGCCCATGACCAGGTCTTCGATTTCAGCGGCTTCTATGCCGGCGCGTTCCACTGCGGCGCGAATGGCGAAGGCGGCCATGGTCGGGGCGGTGGTGGCGTTGAACGCGCCGCGAAACGCCTTGCCGATGGGCGTACGGGCGGTGGAGAGGATGACGGCTTCTTTCATGGTCTTGTCCTGTCAGAGGTATGGGCTGGCTCCGACCGGAGGCGGCGCCAGCCGGGTGCGATCAGATGCGTTCGATGCGGGTCTTGCCGGCGGCCACCAGGCGCTCCAGCAAGGGCGCGGGGGTGAACCACATCCGGCCGTACTCGCCGAGGGCCTGGCGGTAGTGGCGGATGCCGTCCAGCACCTTGTCCAGGCCGAGCTGTTCGGCGTAGTGCATCGGGCCGCCGAGATGCGCGGGGAAGCCGTAGCCGTTGAGCCAGACCAGGTCGATATCGCCGGCGCGCAGGGCGATGCCCTCGTCCAGCAGCTGGATGCCTTCGTTGATCAGCATGAACAGGCAGCGGTCGTGGATCTCCTGCTCGCCGATGGGGCGGCGGGGTACATGCAGTTCACCGGCCAGGCGTTCGGCCAGGGCCACCACTTCGTAGTCGTCCTGGCGGTCGCGGCCTTCGTAGCGGTAGAAGCCGCGGCCGGTCTTCTGGCCATAGCGGCCGAGGCTGTACAGCTCGTCGCCCAGGCGGCAGTAGCTCTCGTCGTGGGCGAAGGCGGCGCGGTTGGAATCGCGCACGAGGAAGTTCACATCGACGCCCGCCAGGTCGAGCATGCTGAACACGCCCATGTTCAGGTCCAGATCGGTGAGCACGCCGTCCACCTGCGCCGGCGTCGCGCCTTCCAGTACCAGACGGTGGGCTTCGCGGGAGTAGGGTTCGAGCATGCGGTTGCCGATGAAGCCGAAGCAGACGCCGGAGACCACCGGCATCTTGCCGATGGTGCGGCCCATCTTCAGGGTGGTGGCCAGGACGTCCGGCGCGGTGTCGCGGGCGTTCACCACTTCCAGCAGGCGCATCACGTTGGCCGGGCTGAAGAAGTGCAGGCCGATGACGTCCCGGGGGCGGGAGGTCACGGCGGCGATCTGGTCGACGTCCAGGGAGGAGGTGTTGGTAGCGAGGATGGCGCCCGGCTTGCAGACGCGGTCGAGGGTGCGGAACACCTCCTGCTTGATCTCCATCTTCTCGAACACGGCCTCGATCACCAGGTCGGCGTCGGCCAGGTCGGCGTAGTCCAGGCTGCCGGTGAGCAGGGCCATGCGCTGCTCCAGCTGGGCTTCGGTCAGCTTGCCGCGCTTGACGCTGATGCCGTAGTTGTTGCGGATCTGCGCCAGGCCACGGTCCAGCGCTTCGCCCTGGCGTTCCAGCAGGGTCACCGGGATGCCGGCGTTGGCGAAGTTCATGGCGATGCCGCCACCCATGGTGCCGGCGCCGATCACCGCGACCTTGGCGATGGGGCGGGGCAGGGTGCTGGCGTCGATCCCCGGCACCTTGCCGGCTTCACGCTCGGCGAAGAACACATGGCGCAGTGCCGCCGACTGGCGCGAGGCCTCGGCCTGCTTGAACAGCGCGACTTCCCGGACCAGGCCTTCCTCCAGCGGCAGCAGGCAGGCGGCTTCCACCGCCGAAAGTACCAGGCGCGGCGCCAGGCGGCTCTTCCAGCGCGGCTCGTTCCGTTCGCGGAAACGGGCGAGGAAGTCATCCGACAGACCCTTGGCCGGTTCCGGGAAGGGCTCTGCCGGCCGTGCCGGGGAGCCATTGGCGATCAGTTCGTGGGCGTAGGCGCGGGCCTCGTCCAGCAGCGTCTCGGCGCTCGCCGCGAGCTTGTCGAGAATGCCGAGCGCGAGGGCAGGCTCGGCACGCACCTGCGCGCCGGACAGCATCATGTCGAGCGCCGCTTCGGCGCCGATCAGCCGAGGCAGGCGTTGGGTGCCTCCGGCGCCAGGGAGCAGCCCGAGGTTGATTTCCGGCAGGCCGACGCGGGTCTGCGGCTCGCCGATGCGGTAGCCGCAGGCCAGGGCCAGTTCCAGGCCGCCACCGAGGGCGAGCTTGCCGATGGCGGCCACCAGCGGCTTGTCGAGGCGGGTCAGGCGCAGGAGCAGGCCGGGGAGGTCGGGTGCGGCGAAGGAGGCCTGGTTGCCGAACTCGCTGATATCGGCGCCGGCGCTGAACAGGCCGTTGGCGCCGTGGAGGATGACCGCCTTTACCGACGGATCGGCCGCGGCCCGCTCGCAGGCCTCGAGAATGGCCGCGCGCAGGGGCTGGCCGAGGGCATTGACCGGGGGACGGGCGAGGCCGATCAGGGCCAGGTCGTCTTCGACCCGATAAGTGACCAGTGGATTCATGATGACTCCTTGTAGTGCGCTGAAAGTGTGGGGCGGGCTCAGAACCAGCGGTCCTGCATGTCGAAGCTGGTGCGGTTGCCGGATATGAGCAGGTGTGCCTGGATGTCGATGGAGGCCAGCTCCCAATCCATGAAGTAGCGGGCCGCCTGCAGCTTGCCGTGGTAGAAGTCCGCCTCGTTGTCCGTTGCACCGGCATCGAGGGCACGGCTGGCCACCCGTGCCATGCGCAGCCACAGCCAGCCCACCAGCACGCGACCGAACAGGTCGAGGTAGGGGGTGGCGTTGGCGAGGCCGAGGTTGGCGTCCGCGGCGACCTGGCCCAGCAGGCTTTCGGTGACTTCCTGGAGCCGGTCCAGGGCGCCGGCCAGGATGTAGCCGAGCGGGGCGCAGCGGTCGTCGCGCCCGGCTTCGCCCAGGGACTCGCGGACCAGCGCCAGGAACCGACCATAGCCGGCCCTGCCTTTTTGTTGCAGCTTGCGGCCCAGCAGGTCGAGGCCGTGAATACCCTCGGTGCCTTCATGGATGGGGTTCAGGCGGTTGTCCCGGTAGTACTGCTCCAGGGGGTATTCGCGGATGTAGCCCGACCCCCCCAGGACCTGAACGCCGATATCGGAGGCGATGACGCCGTACTTCGAGGGATAGGACTTGACCATGGGGATCAGCAGGTCGAGCAGCTCCCCGGCATCGCGACGCTCTGCGTCGGTGGCGGCGGTGTGGGCATCCTCGAACAGGCTGCTGGCGTACAGGCACAGCGCCAGGCTGCCTTCGGCATAGACCTTCTGCTGCAGCAGCATGCGCCGCACGTCGGCGTGCTCGACGATGCGCACCTGCGGCGCCAGCGGGTCCTTGGCGCCCGGCAGGCGGCCCTGGGGGCGCTCGCGGGCGTAGTCCAGGGCGTGGATGAAGCTCTGGTAGGCCAGCGCCGAGGCGCCGAGGGCCACGCCGATGCGCGCCTCGTTCATCATCTGGAACATGTAGGAAAGGCCCTTGTCGGCCTCGCCCACCAGGTAGCCGACGGCGCCGTCACGTTCGCCGAAATTGAGCACGGTGGAGGTGGTGTTGCGGTAGCCGAGCTTGTGCAGCAGGCCGGCCAGGGCCACATCGTTGTGCGCACCCGGGCTGCCGTCGGGGCTGACCAGGAACTTCGGCACCAGGAACAGCGAGATACCCCGGGTCCCGGCTGGGGCACCTTCGATCCGGGCCAGCACCATGTGCACGATATTCTCGGTCAGCTCGTGGTCGCCGCCGGAAATGAACATCTTCTGGCCGCGGATGCGGTAGCTGCCGTCGCCGGCCGGACGGGCGCTGGTGCGCAGGTCGCCGAGGGCGGAGCCCTGGCCGGGTTCGGTCAGGGCCATGGTGCCGCTGAAGCGGCCATCGAGCATCGGCGGCAGGAAGCGCTGGCGCAGTTCGTCGCCGGCGAAGCTCTTGACCAGGTTGGCGGCGCCTATGGTCAGGAAGGAATAGGCCACCGTGGCGATATTGGCCGCGTTGAAGTAGGCCATGCTGGCCCGCAGGATGACTTCCGGCAGCTGCAGGCCGCCGTCCTCGGTATCGTGGTGGGCGGCGAGGAAACCGGCCTGGGCGAAGGCATCCCAGGCGGCCTTGGTTTCCGGGATCAGGGTGACCTTGTCGCCGTCGAAGGTCGGCTCATTGGCATCGCCCTTCTGGTTGTGCGGGGCGAAGAATTCGGCGGCGATGCCGCGAGCGGTTTCCAGGGTGGCGTCGAATACGGCGCGATCCTGTTCGGCATAGCGCGGACGCTGGAGCAGGGCCTCGGTGTCGAGCAACTCGTAGAGCTGGAAACTCAGCTCGCGTTCGTTCAGCAGCGAATCGGTCATTTCGTTCCCTTGTACTGGTCGGCCGGCGAGCGGCCGGGGGAGTGGGCTTTGCCAGTAGAGCGAAATGCCGGCGGACGCGCCCCCACCCTTATGGAGTGGGAGCGGACGTGGCAGCGGCTGGTGCCATTGGCTTTCAGGTGGCGGGGACAGCGCCGCGCATCTTGCGGTGCGGTTAGCTCCGACCTGCGCTGGCACGTCGTGTCTTGCTTTTGCCCTTGGCTGCCGAGGCGGCGACGGCCATCGCCTTCATTTCCTCGTAGGAGTCCTTCAGGCACTGCGCCAGGAAATCCGGATCGGGCACCACATTGGGCGAGCTGGTCAGCGAGATGAACATCTTTCCGCAGTAGCTGGTGGGGTTCCAGATCAGGGAAAGGCCATCGGCCAGGGGGCCGACGCCGCACCAGTAGACCAGCCTGGCGCCAAGCATGTAGAGCGGCACGTTGGGCCCGGGAACGTTGGTCACCATGCAGTTGTGCAGGATCACCGGTCCCTTGCCACCCACGCCCATGGCCGTAGCCAGGCGACCGGCAAGGCCCAGGGTGGCTGGCGGCGCGAATTTCTGCAGGTTGGTGAGGTCGTGGGCGCCGATGGCATTCTGGACCGCTTTCGACTCCGAGGTGGCGGTGTGCACCGCTTCCAGGCGTTCGAGGGGGTTCTCGATATCGGTGCGCAAGGGGAAGCTGACCATCGAGATGGTGTTGCCGCTGGCGGTGGCTTCGTTGCCCTGGCGGGTATTGACCGGTGCCAGGGTCACCAGGGACTTGTCCGGCAGTTCCTCCTTGGCCTCGAGGTAGCGGCGCATCGCCCCGCCGATCATGGCCAGGACCGCATCGTTGACCGTCGCCCCCGGTACCAGGTTCTTGATCTGCTTCACCGCTGCGAGGTCCAGGGTGACCGAGTCCCAGACGCGACTGGCCAGTACATCGGCGTTGAAGCGCGTGCGCGGTGCGCCGCCGCCGGCGGACAGCACCGAGCGGGCCACGGAGCGCAGGCTGGCCAGCGCCAGCCTGGGCAGCACGCGGGCCAGCGGCCGGGCCATGCGCGCCGAGGCCGAGATGTTGTCGGTGAGCATGCGGCTGAACGTATCCAGCGGCCCCCAGGTCTGCCGCCGGGGCATCGCTGCCGGCGTGTCGCCGAGCACCGACACGGGCTTGCCCCGGGCGCCGGCCATGTCGTGCAGGGCCCAGGTCAGCTCAGCCGCCGCTGTGCCATCCATGGCGGCGTGGTGCGACTTGGTGAGGATGGCGAAGCTGCCCTTGGGCAGGCCCTCGATATTGTCCAGGCCTTCGATGACATACATTTCCCAGGGGGCCCGGGAGAGATCGATGGTACGGGCGTGGATGCGCGATACCAGGATGCAGAACTGCCGCCAGTCACCCGGCTTGGGCAGGGCGAAATGGCGGACGTGGAAGTCGATGTCGAACAGCTCGTCTTCCACCCAGTACGGATAGCCGAGCCCGAAGGGAACCTGGACGATCTTGCGGCGGAACACCGGCGAAACATCGAGACGATGCGAAATGTGGCGGACGATCTCGCGGAACCCGAGGCGTTGTCCATCCACCGTGGACTGGTCGTAGATGTAGATCATCGTGCCATGGGACGCGGCATGGGGACGATCGACTGTCAGGAACATGGCGTCCTGCCCGCTGAGCTTGGTCATCGTTGGAGGTCTCGCAAGGTTGTGGCTGTGGTTGAGCGACTGGCTGGATCGATCGACCTGGCGGGCGAGCGCGAACGGCCCGTCGATGCGACCATGGTCGAGGTGCTGCATGTTCGACGAACCGGGGTGCTCCCCGTCCCCCTACATTCGGGGGGATGCGCGGATCCGCTATGGACGTAGGCTGTCGGCCATCGAAGGGGCTCCGGTGCCGGTCGGCGGGGCGTGGGCTGGATTTCTCAGGGGGATTCTGCGTGTTGAATGAAGAGGCGTGCGCTGGCGATATGGGTTCGAACGATCCGGGTAGCCCCTGGTGGGAACGTCTTCCCGAGGATTTCTGGCGGCAGGCGGACGGGACCGAGCTGGATGCGCTGCATCCCCTGAAGGTCCATGGCACCGCGGCCGTGGAGAGGGTGATGCGTACCTCGTTGTCGGCCACGGTGGCGGCCGCCACGCTGGTGTCGTTGTTCGGGAACGGTCGCATGCAGCAGGAGCTCGAGGCGTTGCGCTTCTACGAACCCTTGGCGCGGGCGGGGGATGCCACGCGGGTATTCCTGCCGCCACCCGGGGACGTCGCCATCGCGGCGCGTGAACTGCCCGGGTACGACATCCGGCGCTTCCAGTTGCGCTTCGCCAGCCCATTCCAGCCGCTCAATCCGGCAGCCCGCCCGCAGTTCGAGGCCATGCAGCGCAATGCCTTCGCCCACGCCCAGCACTGGTGCCATGGTGACCGGCCCAGACCCACGCTGATCCTCATCCATGGGTTTGCGGCGGACCCGTACTGGCTGAACGCGAAGGCGCTGTCGCTGGCCAGCTTCTACCGGCGCGGCTACGACATCCTGCTGTTCACCTATCCCTTCCATGGCCGGCGCGCCGAACCCGGCGACTGGTTCAGCGGCCATGGCCTGTTCGGCCGCGGCCTGGTGTCCTTCAATGAGGCGCCGCTGCATGCGATCCACGACCTGCGCGTGTTCATCGACTATCTGCACAAACGCGGCGTCGAGCGGATCGGCGTGGCCGGCATATCCCTCGGCGGGTACACCGCGGCGCTGCTGGCCGCGGTGGACGAGCGCCTCGACTACTGCATTCCCATAGTGCCCGCGGTCAGCCCGATCGACGGGTTCCTCGATTGGCAGCCCACGGGCCTGCTGCTGACCCGGCTGATGCGCAGCCAGGGGATCGGCATCGCCGAAATGCGTGGCCTGTTCGCGGTGCACAATCCGCTGACCTACAAGCCCTGCCTGGATGGCCGGCGGATGCTGATCATCGGCGGCGCCGGCGACCGGGTGACCACGCCGCGTCACCTGCGGCTGCTCCAGCAACACTGGCCGGGCAGCGAGCTGCACTGGTTCCCCGGCAACCACATCCTGCACCTGGGCCGCAGCGAGTACCTGCAGCGCATGGGCGAGCTGATGGATCGCCATTCCGGCCTGTAGCTCGAAGCCCCGGCCCACTCGTTAGTAGGGGGGAGGGCGGGGCGCGATCCTTCTTATCGTGCTGGCCGTGGTGTCGGCCGCTCCCGCTTCGCTGGACTCGTCGGCATCGGTTCATCCTTCCCGAATCAGCTAGCGAGGCCGGCCCATGCGTACCCTGGCGTTCCACACGACCAAATCGATCCTTATCGAGTGCGGAGCTTCCCGCCGCCTCGCCACCCATGTGCGGAGCATGGGCTGCCAATCCGTGCTCCTGGTCACGGACCCCGGCGTGCTGGGCGCGCGCCTGCTGGACCCGGTACTGGCCGAACTGGAGCGCGATGGCTTGCGCGTGGCCGTGTTTTCCGAGGTCCAGGCCGACCCGCCGGAGGCGGTGATCCTCGCCGCGGTGGAGGCCGCCAGGGCCTGCGCGGCGGACTGCGTGATCGGCTTTGGCGGCGGCAGCTCCCTGGACGCCGCCAAGCTGACCGCCTTGCTCGCCCGCAGCGCGGAGTCGCTGGTGGAGGTCTATGGCATCAACCTCGCCAAGGGGCCACGCCTGCCGCTGATCCTGGTGCCGACCACCGCCGGCACCGGTTCCGAAGTCACGGCGGTCTCGGTGGTGACCACCGGCGCCGGCGAGAAGAACGTGGTCATCTCGCCGCTGCTGCTTCCCGACCTCGCCGTGCTCGACGCCGAACTGACCCTCGGCCTGCCGGCGCCGGTCACCGCTGCCACCGGCATCGATGCCATGGTGCATGCCATCGAGTCCTACACCAGCCGGCATCTGAAGAACCCGATCTCCGATTGCCTGGCCCGCGAGGCCCTGCGCCTGCTGTCGGCCAACCTGCATCGCGCCTGCCGCAACGGTGCGGACCTGGAAGCGCGGGAGAACATGCTGCTGGGTGCCTGTCTCGCCGGCATGGCGTTCGCCAACTCCCCGGTGGCGGCGGTCCATGCCCTGGCCTATCCCCTGGGGGCGCGCTTCCACATTCCCCACGGGCTGTCGAACTCGCTGGTACTGGAGCCGGTGATGCGCTTCAACCTGGAAAGGGTCGCGCCGCTCTACGCGGAACTCGCGGACATCGTCCTGCCCGGCCTGACCGGGGATGCGCAGGCCAAGGCCAACGCCCTGGCCGATTACCTGGGCGGCCTGGCCGGCGAGCTGCAGCTGCCCACGCGCCTGGGGGAACTGGGCATAGGCCAAGCCGATATCGAAGACCTGACGGTGGATGCCACGAAACAGAGCCGGCTGCTCGGCAACAACCCCAGGGAACTGGGCATCGACGACATTCGTTCCATCTACGAGAAGGTCCTATGAACCGCACACGCCCCACCCGCAGCCAGTTCCGCCACTTCACCAGCATGCCCACCCGCTGGGGCGACCATGACTCGTACGGCCACGTAAACAATGTGGTCTACCACTCCTACTACGAGTCCGCGGTCAGCCTCTTCCTGGTGGAGGAAGGGACGCTGGACATCGCCAGCAGCCCGGTGATCGGACTGATCGTGGAGAACTGCTGCACCTACTTCTCGTCGGTGGGCTTCCCGGACCGCGTCACCGTCGGCATGCGCATCGCGAAACTGGGCAACAGCAGCGCCCGCTACGAGCTGGCGCTGTTCCGCAACGACGAGGAAGAGGCTTCTGCGGCGGGGTACATCGTCTATGTCTACGTCGACCGGGCGACCAACCAGTCGGCGACCATTCCGGACGGTGTGCGCACGGCACTGCTCAAGCTGGTGGACTGATCCTCCCGCGTGGAGTGGGGCCCCGGACCCTGTGGGGGTGAATTCATTCGCGAAGGGATGCGCAGCATCCCCCCGGCAAGTGCGCAGGCCGGTCCTGCGGACCGGTTCGCGATTGAAATCGCCCCCACAAAAAAACGGCTCCCAGCCAACACTCGCCCACCGGCGGGCCTCGACCCTGTGGGGGCGAATTCATTCGCGAAGGGATGCGCAGC
>NZ_JBHSOU010000005.1:0-18135 GCF_042656385.1 Pseudomonas sp. GCM10022186 | reverse complement strand
CCTGCCACGGCATCGCTCGAACTCCCGCTTCGAAGGATTCCGCAAGCCTAGATGCGTTACCCATGTCTCCCGACACCCGTTACCTATGTCCCCCGGCTGAACACCATGCGCACCGATGGCGTGGCCATGACGCCGAGCTGAACTCGGTGCGCGCGGCGCACCCTACGGGATTGCGCGCCACAGGCGGAGCCGGGCCGGCTAGAATCGGCCTTTCCGTTCCCCATCGAGCACGTCCATGGACATCGACCTGGCGCGTACCTTCCTGGAGATCGTCCGCAGCGGCAGCTTCGTCGCTGCGGCCGAGCGCCTGCACGTCACCCAGACCACCATCACCGCGCGGGTGCAGAACCTCGAACAGCAGCTCGACTGCCGGCTCTTCGTACGCAATCGCGCCGGTGCGCGGCTGACCGCCGACGGCGAGGTGTTCGTCGCCTATGCCAACCAGCTGGTGCAGACCTGGGAGGCCGCGCGGCGCGACCTGCCGCTGCCCGAGGGCTATCGCGACGTGCTCAACCTGGGCGGCGAGACCAGCCTGTGCAGCCCGCTGGTGCTCAGCTGGGTGATTCGCCTGCGCGAGCGCATGCCCTCCCATGCGGTGCGTGCCGAGGTCGGCGAGGCGGGCTACCTGCAGCAGCAGCTGCAGAACGGCCTGCTGGATGCCGCCCTGGTCTATCGTCCCGACTACTGGCCGGGCCTGCAGGTGGAGTTGCTGTTGGAGGAGAAGTTGATCCAGGTGCGTTCGACGGCCAATCCCGAGCCCTACATCTACAACGACTGGGGCCCGGAATTCCGCCAGCGCCACGACGCCGCGCTACCCGAGAAGGCCAGCGCCGTGCTGGCCACCAACCTCGGGCCGCTGGCCCTGCACTACATCCTGCAATGCGGCGGCTCCGGTTACTTCCGGACCCGCGTGGTGCAGGGGCACCTGGAAAGCGGCGAGCTGGAACGGGTGGAGAAGGCGCCGGAATTCACCTATCCCACCTACCTGGTCTATTCCCGCGAGAAGGACTCCCCGGCCCTGCGCCAGGCCATCGAGCTGCTGCGCGAAGTGGCGGCCGAGGATATCGACTGGTCCCGGCGCTGGGACCCGATCTGACTGCGAGGTGGATAGAAAAGCGCTATCCCCCTACATGAGGGCCGATGCGTAGGGTGCGCCGTGCGCACCGGGGCGTCGCACAGGGATTCCGGTGCGCGCAGCGCACCCTGCGATCAGCTCGCCAGCTGCAACGCCGGCGGCTGGTGCAGGTCCTGCAACCAGTTGCGGTAGAGCGCGGCGATCAGGTCGCTCTGGCTGACGATACCCACCACGCGGCCGCCGTCGCCCAGCACCGGCAGGCAATGCAGGCCCTGGTCGGAGAGCAGCGACACCAGTTCCACCACGGGCGTATCCACGGTCACGCAGCGCACCGGGCGGGTCATCAGCCGTGACACGGGCGCCTCGCGGCGGGCGCGGAAGCGTTCGGCCAGGCCGCGTGGCGCGGTACTGGCGGCGTGGCCGATCAGGTCCACGAGGGTGAGGATGCCCACCAGCCGCTGCTTGTCGTCCAGCACCGGCAAGGCTTTCAGATGATGGCGGTCGAGCAGTCGCCACGCCTCGCTCACCGGGGTCTCGGGCGTGACGGTGCGCAGGTCGCGGGACATGATCCGGGCCGCCCGCAGATCGCCCATGGTGCGGCGCAGGGCGTGCTTTTCGGTGAGCTGGAGCAGGCGCTGGAGATCGTCGCGGGTCACGTCGACGACGCTGCCGAACTCCGCCAGGGCGCGGTCCAGGTCCACCTCGGCGAAGCCGTTGCGCTCTCCGGGCAGCGGGTCTGCGGTCAGGTGCGGGCCGCTGGCGGGATGGGCGATCTTGCGCGGATAGGGCGTGCCGCAGAGGTTGTGGAACAGCAGGGCGGTGACCACCAGCAGCAGTGAGCCCAGCAGTACCAGGAGCAGCAGGTGCCAGGCCGGTCCCGCGAGGAAGTGCCCGCTCAGGGCCGCGACCAGGGCCACGGCGCAGCTCGGCGGGTGCAGGCAACGCAGCGCCTGCATGCCCACCAGGCTGAAGCCGAAGGCCAGCGCGGGGGCCAGCAGCGGCTGCTCCACCCAGTGCCCCACCAGCAGGCCGACGGCAGCCGCCAGCACATTGCCGCCCACCACCGACCAGGGCTGGGCCACCGGGCTGGAGGCCAGGGCGAAGATCAGCACGGACGAGGCGCAGAAGGGCGCGGCCAGGCGCAACGCGAGATCGGCGCCGAACAGCCGGGAACAGATGAAGGTAGCCAGGGAAACGGCGATGCAGCCGCCGATGGCGGCACGCAGCCACTCCCTGGGAGGGGCGTTGCTGGCGTCCGGCAGCAGGCGTTGCAGCCAGAGACGCAGTGGGTTCTGGGGCATGGGCAGGGCACTGGGCAGTTAGTAAAGGGAGAGGCCGCGAAGGCCCCTCAATCCCACCGAAGTGGGGGCTCCATCCTTGGATATGGAAACGTCTTTTTCTCGCGCCTGGTTCCTCGGGAGACCTGCCTGGGCAGGGCTCGGCCGGGCCGGGCGTCGTAGATGGGGGCATGCTAAGGGGCGAAAAAATAGAAGGCTAATGAATGTTATTGCTTGATAAGTGCAGAAAAAATGATGGATTGACCCTTGAAGCCAAGTGTTGCTCCAGCAGCAGCTGACCAGCAAGTTGTCTGCTTCATCCAGATGCAACTGTTGATGAAAAATCGTAACTAATTGAATTTAAACAATAAATCTAGTTGGCACGGGTGCTGCTAGCTCTCTCTGCAAGTCAGGCCGCGACTGTCCGTGGCGAAACAGCAAGGGAAGAGAACCTGCCCCATGACTCACTCAAATGCCCACAACGCATTTCGTGACCAGGCCCCGCCACTGCTCCCGGCGGCGCTGATCGAAAACGACGCACAGGCCCTGCAAGCCGCTCACGAGGTGGCGAAGCTGGCCAGGATCGAGGCCGCCAGGCGGGACCGCGAACGCGAGCTGCCCTGGCGCGAACTGGAACATTTCACCCGCCTGGGGCTGGGTGGCATCCGCATCCCCCGCGCCTACGGCGGCGCCGAGGTTTCCCACGCCACCCTGGCGGAAGTCTTCCGCATCATCTGCGCCGCCGACCCGGCCCTGGGGCAGATCCCGCAGAACCAGTTCGGCCTGCTCAGCGTGGTGGAGAACGTCGGCAGCGAGGACCAGAAGCGCAGAGTCTTCGCCGGCATCCTCGCGGGCCGCCGCCTGGCCAATGCCGGGCCGGAGCGCAATACGAAGCACACCCTGGAGATCAAGGCGCGTATAACCCGCAGCGACCAGGGCCTGAAGGTGTCCGGCGAGAAGTTCTATTCCACCGGCGCGCTGTTCGCTCACTGGGTGGCGGTCAAGGCCATCGATGACGACGGCATCGGCGTGCTCGGCCTGGTGGAGCGCGGCGTTCCGGGCCTCGCCATAGTCGACGACTGGTCCGGCTTCGGCCAGCGCACCACCGCCAGCGGCACCGTGCTGCTGGACCAGGCGCCGGTGGCCTTTGATCTGGTGTTCCACAACAGCCGCCTGGCCGAGGTGCCGAGCATCCAGGGCGCGCTGTCGCAGCTGATCCAGGCGGCCATCGATGCCGGTATCGCCGAGGCCGCCATCGACGACGCCATCGCCTTCGTCCGTGAGCGTGCGCGGCCCTGGGTGGACGCCGGCGTCGAGCGCGCCAGCGAGGAGCTCTACAGCATTGCCGAGATCGGCCGCCTGAAGGTCGAGCTGCATGCCGCCAACGCCTTGCTGGAGCGCGCCGGCCAGGTGCTGGACGAAGTGGCCGCCGCGCCCATCGACGCCGAATCCGCCGCCCGCGCCTCCATCGCCGTGGCCGAGGCCAAGGTGCTGACCACCGAAGTCAGCCTGCTGGCCAGCGAAAAGCTCTTCGAGCTGGCCGGCAGCCGCGCCACCCTCGCCGAATTCAACCTCGACCGCCACTGGCGCAACGCCCGCGTGCACACCCTGCACGACCCGGTGCGCTGGAAGGTCCAGGCCGTCGGCAACTACCACCTGAATGGCGCCTTCCCGGCGCGCCACTCCTGGATCTGAGGACCGCCATGACCATCGTCCATCCGCAACCCACCGATGCCGTGGCCATCATTCGCGACGACGCCGAAGCCCTCGAAGTGGCCCGCCGCATCGCCGCGGTGTTCGAACCGGGCGCCGCCGAGCGCGACCGCGAGCGGCGCCTGCCTTTCGATGAACTGGAACTGTTCAGCCGCTCCGGCCTGTGGGGCATCGGCGTGCCCCGCGAATACGGCGGCGCCGGGGTTTCCCGGGTCACCCTGGCGCGGGTGATCGCCATCATCAGCGCGGCGGACGCCTCCCTGGGGCAGATTCCGCAGAACCATTTCTACGCCCTGGAAGTGCTGCGGGTGAACGGCACGCCGGAGCAGCAGCGCCGCCTGTTCGCCGCCGCCCTGGCCGGCCAGCGCTTCGGCAACGCCCTGGCCGAGATCGGCACGCGCACCGCCAACGACCGCACCACCAGGTTGGTGAAGGACGGCGCCGGCTACCGCATCCAGGGGCGCAAGTTCTATTGCACCGGCGCCCTCTACGCCCACCGCGTGCCCACACTGGTGGTGGCCGAGGATGGCCACCAGTACCTGGCCTTCGCCGAGCGCAACGCCCCTGGCCTGACGGTGATCGACGACTGGTCCGGCTTCGGCCAGCGCACCACCGGCAGCGGCTCGGTGGTATTCGACGACGTGCCGGTGGCCGCCGAGGACCTGGTGTCCTTCCAGGCCGCCTTCGAGCGCCCGACCACGGTCGGCCCCTTCGCCCAGGTCCTCCACGCCGCCATCGACGCCGGCATCGCCCGCGCCGCCTATGAGGACGCCCTGGCGTTCGTCCGCAGCCGCTCGCGGCCGTGGATCGACTCGGGCGTGGACAAGGCCAGCGACGACCCGCTGACCATCCAGGAATTCGGCCGCCTGGCGATCCGCCTGCACGCCGCCGAGGCCATCCTCGACCGCGCCGGGCGCCTGCTGGACGCCGCCACCGCCGAGCCGAATGCCGAATCCGTGGCCGCCGCCTCCCTCGGCGTCGCCGAGGCCCGCGCCCTGACCACCGAAGTATCCCTGGCGGCCGGCAGCAAGCTGTTCGAGCTCGCCGGCACCCGCGCCAGCCTGGCCGAGCACAACCTCGACCGCCACTGGCGCAATGCCCGGGTGCACACCCTGCACGACCCGGTGCGCTGGAAGTACCACGCGGTGGGCAACTTCTATCTCAATGGGCAACTGCCGCCGCGCCGGGGGACGATCTGATGGCGCGCAAGCAGATCCTCCTCAACGCCTTCAACATGAACTGCGTGGGGCACATCAACCACGGGCTCTGGACCCATCCACGGGACCGCTCGGCCGACTACCGCAAGCTGTCCCACTGGACCGAGCTGGCGCAATTGCTGGAGCGCGGCCTGTTCGACGGGCTGTTCCTGGCGGACATAGTCGGCGTCTACGACGTCTACCAGGGCAACGTCGACCTGACCCTGAAGGAAAGCATCCAGCTGCCGGTGAACGACCCGCTGCTGCTGGTCTCCGCCATGGCCGGGGCGACGCGGCACCTGGGCTTCGGCCTCACCGCCAACCTGAGCTACGACGCGCCGTACCTGTTCGCCCGGCGCATGTCCACGCTGGACCACCTCACCGAGGGCCGGGTGGGCTGGAACATCGTCACCGGCTACCTGGAAAGCGCCGCCCGCGCCATGGGCCTCACGCAGCAGGTGGAACACGACCGCCGCTACGACCAGGCCGACGAATACCTGGAGGTGCTCTACAAGCTCTGGCAGGGCAGCTGGGAAGAGGGCGCGGTGCTCAACGACCGCCAGCGGCGCATCTACGCCCAGCCGGAGAAGGTGCACAAGGTCAGTCACCACGGCGAGTTCTTCGACGTCGAGGGCTACCACCTCTGCGAACCCTCGCCCCAGCGCACCCCGGTGCTGTTCCAGGCCGGCGCCTCGGCGCGCGGACTGCGCTTCGCCGGCGAGCACGCCGAGTGCGTGTTCATCAGCGGCAACGACAAGGCCGCCACCCGCGCCCAGGTGGACAAGGTGCGCGCCGCAGCTGGGGCCGCCGGCCGCGA
The DNA here is from genome assembly GCF_042656385.1 of Pseudomonas sp. GCM10022186. Taxonomy (NCBI): domain Bacteria; kingdom Pseudomonadati; phylum Pseudomonadota; class Gammaproteobacteria; order Pseudomonadales; family Pseudomonadaceae; genus Pseudomonas; species Pseudomonas sp. GCM10022186. Next base: position 12,057 of record NZ_JBHSOU010000005.1, on the reverse strand, counting down.
TCCGCAGTCGGTGAAGGTGTTCATGGGTATCAGCGTCATCGTCGCGCCCACCGAGGCAGAGGCGCGGGCGAAACATGCCGAGTACCTGGCCCATGCCAGCGCCGAGGCGGGCGTGGCGCACTTCGCCAGCTCCACCGGCATCGACTTCTCCCGCTATGGCCAGGACGAGCCGATCCCCTACGCGAAGACCAATGCCATCGAGTCCGCCGCCAGCAAGCTCAGGGACAACAGCCTGACCCGCCGCGACCTGCTGCGCCAGCACGCCCTGGGCGGGCGCTACATCCTGCTGGTGGGCTCGCCCAGCCAAGTGGCCGATGAGCTGCTGGCCTGGATCGACGAGACCGGCCTGGACGGCTTCAACCTGACCCGCATCGTCACCCCGGAAAGCTACGCCGACTTCATCGCCCTGGTGGTGCCGGAACTGCAGGCGCGCGGCGCCTACAAGACCGCGTATGCCGAGGGCACCCTGCGCCACAAGCTGTTCGGCGCCGGGGACCGGTTGCCCGCCGACCATCGCGGCGCTTCCGTGGGGCGAATTTCCTCCGTAGGGGCGAATTCATTCGCCAAGCAGGCCGAGGGCCTGTCCTTCGAGGACCCCGGGAGCGCTGCGCGCTCCTTGGCGAATGAATTCGCCCCTACAAGCTGATTCCCATCAAGACATTCCAAAGGACCACACCCATGCCCAAGCACATCCTCAAATCCCTCACCCTCGGCCTGCTGCTGGCCACCGGCCTGGCCCATGCCGCCGATTCCACCGTCCTCAAGGTCGGCACCACCGCCGCCTTCGCCCCGCCGCTGGAAGTGGCGGTGGAGGAGGCCGCGAAGCAGGGCCTGAAGGTCGAGCTGGTGGAATTCACCGACTGGAACTCGCCGAACATCACCCTGGCCGCCGGCGACATCGACGTGAACTACTTCCAGCACACCCCCTTCCTGGAGAACGCCCGCAAGGAAGGCGGCTTCCAGCTCAAGCCCTTCGCCCCCGGCGTGATCAACAACGTCGGCCTCTACTCGAAGAAGTACAAAGCCATCGCCGATCTGCCGGCAGGCGCCAAGGTGGCCATCGCCAACGACCCCATCAACGGCGGCCGTGGCCTGCAGCTGCTGCAGAAGGCCGGGCTGCTGAAGCTCAAGGACGGCGTCGGCTACAAGGCCACCCTGGACGACATCGTCGAGAACCCCAAGCGCATCGAGATCATCGAGCTGGAAGCCGTGCAGCTGGTACGCGCCCTGGATGACGTCGACCTGGCCCAGGGCTACCCGCACTACCTCCGCCTGGCCGGCACCCTGGACCCGAACAGCGCGCTGCTGTTCGACGGCATCGAGAACAAGGAATACATCATCCAGTTCGTCACCCGTGCCGATTACCAGGACGACGGCCGCCTGGCGAAATTCGTGGACATCTACCAGCACGCGCCGCAGGTCCGCGCGGCCCTCGACAAGGCTCACGGCAAGCTTTACCAGCCGGGTTGGGAATAAGCAGGCGAAGCCTGCTTTTTGTAGGGGCGAATTCATTCGCCAAGGGCGGCAACGCTGCCCCCGCGGCCTGGAAGGGCAGACCTTCGGCCTGCTTGGCGAATGAATTCGCCCCTACAGAGATCGGTGTCACAACTATCGAGAGGCCCTACATGGTCAGTTTCAACCGCAACATCAGCCTGGACCTGCCGCATATCCGCCTGCAGGGGCTGGGCAAGGCCTACCAGGGCAGCAAGGGACCGGTGCAGGCGCTGCAGGGCATCGACCTGGAGATCCGCCGGGGCGAGGTGTTCGGCATCATTGGCCGCAGCGGCGCCGGCAAGTCGTCGCTGATCCGCACCCTCAACCGCCTGGAGAAGCCCAGTGCCGGGCAGGTGGTGATAGACGAGAAAGACATCGGCGCCTTCGACGACAAGCAACTGGTGCTGCTGCGTCGCCGGGTCGGCATGATCTTCCAGCACTTCAACCTGATGTCGGCCAAGACGGTCTGGCAGAACGTCGCCCTGCCGCTGAAGGTGGCCGGCGTACCCAAGGCCGAGATCGAGCGCAAGGTCGCCGAGTTACTGGCCCTGGTAGGGCTTTCGGAAAAACGTGACGCCTACCCGGCGCAGCTCTCCGGCGGGCAGAAACAGCGCGTCGGCATCGCCCGCGCGCTGGTGCACCAGCCGGAAATACTGCTCTGCGACGAGGCCACCTCGGCCCTGGACCCGGAAAGCACCCAGGCCATCCTCGCGCTGCTGCGGGACATCAACCGGCGCCTCGGCCTGACCATCGTCCTGATCACCCACGAGATGGGCGTGATCCGCGAAATCTGCGACCGCGTGGTGGTGCTGGAGCGCGGCCAGGTGGTGGAGCAGGGCGAGGTCTGGCGGGTGTTCGGCGACCCGCGGCACGAGGTCACCCGCACCCTGCTGGGCACCCTGCGCCATGACCTGCCGGACGATCTGCTGGCGCGCCTGGTCAACCAGCCACAGGCCGGTGCCAACGAGCTGCTGCTGGACCTGCACTTCACCGGCGCCAGCGGCCGCGAGCCGGACCTGCTGGCCATCGCCCAGGCCCTGGGTACGCGGGTGAGCCTGGTGCACGGCGGCATCGACCGCATCCAGGGCCGCGCCCAGGGCCACCTGCTGCTCAGCGCCGCGCTGGCGGGACAGGGTGGCCTGGAATTGCTGGAGCGGGCTCGGCCGCTGGCGGACAAGGCGGAGGTGCTCGGCTATGTCGCCCATGCTTGACCGCCTGCTGCAGGGCATCCTCGACACCCTGTTGATGATCGGGGTGTCCTCGCTGATCGTCTTCCTGGTGGGGATTCCGCTGGCGCTGGTGCTGGTCACCACCGGCCCCGGCGGCATCTTCGAGGCCCGTGCGCTGAATCGCGCCCTGGGCAGCGTGGTGAACGTGCTGCGCTCGATTCCCTTCCTGATCCTGATGGTGGCGCTGATCCCCTTCACCCGGCTGATCGTCGGCACCAGTTATGGCGTCTGGGCCGCCGTGGTGCCGCTGACCATCGCCGCCACGCCGTTCTTCGCGCGCATCGCCGAAGTGAGCCTGCGTGAGGTGGATTTCGGCCTTGTGGAGGCGGCCCAGGCCATGGGCTGCCAGCGCCGCCACATCATCTGGAACGTGCTGCTGCCGGAGGCGCGGCCAGGGATCGTCGGGGGGTTCACCATCACCCTGGTGACCATGATCAACTCCTCGGCCATGGCCGGCGCCATCGGTGCCGGCGGCTTGGGCGACCTGGCGTACCGCTACGGCTACCAGCGCTTCGATACCCAGATCATGCTGACGGTGATCATCCTGCTGGTGGTGCTGGTGACCCTGATCCAGTTCGGTGGGGACAGGCTAGCGCGGGTGCTTAACAAGCGGGTGTGAGCGGGGAGTTTCCCTCTCCCCCAACCCCTCTCCCTGAAGGGAGAGGGGAGCGATTCCGTGCCAGGTCAAACAGGGTGCCTGGTATCACGCCGAGTTTCCGGCGATCACGCCACCGTCAGGCACGAGTCACCCCTCTCCTCTTCAGGGAGAGGGGACGGGGGAGAGGGTGGCGGCCCTTCAGTCCATCACATCCTGCAGCACTTCGTAGATGATGCCGGTGGCCACGGCCACCAGGATCAGGTCGGTGCCGGCGCGCACCCAGTCGTAGCCTTCGTAGTGGGGCAGGCGGCTGACCAGGCGTCCGTCGAGCTTCTTGGCGATGCCTGGCGGCAGCGGCTTGCCGCGCGCCAGGTTCTTCTGGATGCCCGGGGGCAGCGCCTGCGCAGGGCCCCAGTATTCGCGGTTGTCGCCGAGGATGATGCGGATGCCGCCGATATCCACCTGCGGACCGCTAGCGGACCAGTTGCTGCCCTGGCCACCCTGGTCGCCGGCGTTGCCGTGCTGGGCAGAGTTGCCATGGCCCTTGTTCTTGCCGGGGTCGGCCAGCAGGGCCGGCGAGCCCGTCACGAGGGCGAGGCTGGTGAATGCTGCGATGAGGGTACGGGTTCTGGTCATGTCCTTGGCCTCCGTGAGGGATTGTTTCCCTTGCCGATCGACTGCGAAACGCGGGGGTAACGCGGCAACTATCGCAGAAAAAACGACGGGTCGGATGGGATCGAAACATGATCGCATTCAAAAAAATCGAACCAGGCGTCGTCTAAAGCTGTCCGCTCGTCTCCGGCACTGAACCGGCGTCGGCGGCGAGAGTCTCACGGCTAATCGTGAAACAAGCCTGTGGAGGCTCCAAATTGATCAATAAGAAAACCCTGTTGGCCGCGGCCACCTGTGCGATGGTCTTCGCGGCGGGAACCGTCCTCCCGGGCGGTGCATCCCTGGTCGACTCCGCCTATGCCCGCGGCAATGGCGGCGGCGGTGGTGGCGGTGGTGCCGGCGGCGGTGGCGGTCACGGCGGTGGCCATGGCGGCGGTTTTGGTGGCGGCTACGGCGGCGGCCATGCCGGCAGCCACGATGGCAAGGGTAATGGCTATGGCCGTGACGGCGGACATACCGGCAAGGGCAACAGCTACGGCCGCGACGCCGACCATACCGGCAAGGCCACCCGCAATGGCGAGGACAAGGGCAACCGCTATGGCAGCCTGCGCAACGACGACAACGGTCACGGCTACGCCACTTCGGCCGTCGCCCGTGACAAGGACAGCCGTGGCCTGGCCAATGCCCGTGCCGTCGCCGATACCACCCCGGGCGACCACAACTCCGATGGCCTGGGCAAGGCGGGCGTCTCCTCGAGCAAGAACGACAGCAAGAACGACCGCTAGAAACGACCGCTAGAAACGACCGGGGGCAACCTGATGGTTGCCCCCACTCTTACCTCAACGCGCCGCCAGCAACACCCCACGGCATTCGCCGAAGCCGATGCTGGGGTAGCCCTCCCGCTGGCAACGGGCGCGCAGGATCACTTCATCCCCGTCCTCGAGGAAGGTGCGCCGCTCGCCGTTCGGCAGGCTGATGGGCTGCTTGCCGCCGAAGGTGCTTTCCAGCAGGCTGCCGAAGGCCTCCGGTTGCGGACCCGAGAGGGTGCCGGAACCGAACAGGTCGCCGGCCTGCAGCTTGCAGCCACCGACGCTGTGGTGGGCCACCATCTGCGCCACGGTCCAGTACATGTTCAGGGTATTGCTCAGCGCCAGGCGTTGGGGCGCCAGCCCCTGTTCGCGCATGGCGGCGGTGAGGATCAGCACTTCCAGTTCGATATCGAAGGCGCCATTGGCCTGGTCGGCTTCGTCCAGCAGGTAGGGCAGGGGCTGCGGATCGCCTTCCGGGCGCGCCGGCTGGGCGGCGCGGAAGGGTTCCAGGGCCTCGGCCGTGACCACCCAGGGCGAAACCGTGGTGCCGAAGTTCTTCGCCAGGAAGGGGCCGAGCGGCTGGTATTCCCAGGCCTGCACGTCACGGGCGGACCAGTCGTTGAGCAGGCAGTAGCCGGCGATATGGTCCTGGGCCCGGCCGATGGCGATGGACTCGCCCATCTCGTTGCCCTGGCCGATCCAGATGCCCAGTTCCAGTTCGTAGTCCAGGCGCTTGCTGGGGCCGAAGTTCGGCACTTCCTGGCCCGGCGGCATGGTCTGGCCGAGGGGGCGGCGCACCGGCGTGCCGGAGACGCAGACGGTGGACGCGCGGCCGTGGTAGCCGATGGGCACGTACTTGTAGTTGGGCAGCAGCGGGTTGTCCGGGCGGAACAGGCGGCCGACGTTGTTGGCGTGGTGGATGCCCACGTAGAAGTCGGTGTAGTCGCCCACCTTGGCCGGCAGGTGCAGCTGGCAGGTGGCGGCGGCCGGCAGCAGGGCCTGGCCCATGGCCTCCAGACGTGCCTGGGCGTGGCTGCCTTCGGCCAGCAGCTCCTGCAGCTGGGCGCGCAGGGCTCGGCGGGCGGAGGCGCCCAGGGCGAAGAAGGCGTTCAGGTTGTCGCTGCAGACGGAGCGGGCGGCGTCGCTCGCTTCACCGCTGAACAGTTCGGCGTCGGCGGCCACCTTGAGGTCGAAGATGGCGTCGCCGATGGCCACGCCGCCGCGCGGCGAGGCGCCGGCCGGGCTGAAGATGCCCAGCGGGAGGTTCTGCAGGGGGAAGTCGGGGTGGCCGTTGGCGGAAGCGATCCAGCTACGGCGATTGTCTGGTTGGGTCATGTCAGATCCTGCCCTTGTCGAATGTCTTGGCCATGCCGGCCCAGCATGCATCGTAGTCGCTCTGCAGCTGCGGACATTCCAGCGCGTACTGGCTGGGGCGCAGCACACGGCTGGTCTCGAACATGAAGGCCATGGTGTTGTCGATCTTGTGCGGCTTGAGATCGGCGGCGATGGCGGCGGTGTTGGTGGCGTTGTCCGGGCCGTGGGCGCTCATGCAGTTGTGCAGGGAGGCGCCGCCGGGGGAGAAACCCTCGGCCTTGGCATCATAGGCCCCCTGGATCAGGCCCATGAACTCGTTCATCAGGTTGCGGTGGAACCACGGCGGACGGAAGGTGTTCTCGGCCACCATCCAGCGTGGCGGGAAGATCACGAAGTCGACGTTGGCCTGGCCATGGGTGTCGCTGGGTGAGGTGAGCACGGTGAAGATGGACGGGTCCGGGTGGTCGTAGCTCACGGTGCCGATGGTGTTGAAGCGCCGCAGGTCGTACTTGTAGGGCACGTTGTTGCCGTGCCAGGCGACCACGTCCAGGGGCGAGTGATCAAGTGTGGTGGCCCAGAGTTCGCCGAGGAACTTCTGCACCAGCTCCACCTTGGTATCGATGTCTTCGTAATGGGCCACCGGGGCGAGGAAGTCCCGCGGGTTGGCCAGGCCGTTGCTGCCGATGGGACCGAGGTCCGGCAGGCGCAGGGCGGCGCCGTGGTTCTCGCAGATATAGCCGCGCGCGCTGGCGTCCAGCAGCTCGACGCGGAACTTCATGCCGCGCGGAATCACCGCGATTTCCAGGGGCTCCACGTCCAGCAGGCCCAGTTCGGTGGCGATGCGCAGGCGGCCCTGCTCGGGAACGATCAACAGCTCGCCATCGGCGTTGAAGAACACCCGCTGCATCGAGGCGTTGGCGCGGAACAGGTGCACGCTGACCCCCGAGGCCTGCTCGGCGTCCGCGGTGGCGGCGATGGTCAGCAGCCCGTCGATGAAGTCGGTGCGCTCGGCGGGGATGTCCTGGGGATTCCAGCGCAGGCGGTTGGGGGTCACCGGGCCCAGGCGGTTGCCGGCGATCTGGCGTTCCAGGCGCTGGTACTGCGGATGCTGGGCCGAGGGTTTGATGCGGTACATCCAGGTCCGCCGGGACTCGCTGCGCGGCACGGTGAAGGCGGTGCCGGAGAGCAGTTCGGTATAGAGGCCGTAGGGCACTTTCTGCGGGGAGTTCTGGCCGACGGGCAGGGCGCCGGGCAGCGCTTCGCTGCTGAACTCGTTATCGAAACCGGATTGGTAAGTGAGCGGCGTGGGGGAGACCATGGCGACCTCGCTGTTTTTGTAATTGAATTACGCATAACGTAATTTGAAAGCCGAAAGGGGTCAAGCTATAACAGCGCCCAGCACAGCAACCAAGGCCAGGACATGACGAGCGAGAACGACAGCGCGGGCGCACCGCGGCGGCAGAAGGTGCAGGCCGCGGAAGTGGGCACCGACATCCTCAAGGGGCTGGCGGAGCTGGCGCCGGCCACCTCGCTGTCGAGGCTGGCCGAGCACGTCGGCATGCCGGCGAGCAAGGTGCACCGTTACCTCCAGGCACTGATCGCCAGCGGCTTCGCCGAGCAGGACGCCACTACCAATCACTATGGTCTCGGCCGCGAGGCGCTGCTGGTGGGCTTGGCTGCCATTGGGCGGCTGGATGTGGTGAAGGTTTCCATGCCTTATCTGGTGGAATTGCGCGATGCGCTGAACGAAACCTGCTTCCTCGCCGTATGGGGCAACAAGGGGCCGACCGTGGTCCATGTGGAGCAGGCCCTGCGCGCGGTGACCCTGGTGACCCAGGTGGGTTCGGTGCTGCCGCTACTGGGCTCGTCCACTGGCCTGGTGTTCAACACCTACCTGCCCGAGGCCGAAACCGCCTTCCTGCGCGATGAGGAACTGGCCCTGCCGGGCGTGCCCCCGGCCGCCGAGCTGCAGGAGCAGATGGCACAGATCCGCGCCACCGGCCTGCACCCCGTGCACGGCTTGCTGATGCCGGGGGTGAACGCCCTCTCGGCACCGCTGTTCGCCATCGGCAACAAGCTGGCCGGGGTGATCACCGTGGTCGGTGCGGCCAGTGTGTTCAGCGCCGATACCCAGGGTTCCGCCGCCGAACGCCTGCACCAGGCGGCTGAAGCCATCAGCTCGCGGATGGGCGGACGGCAGCCGGGGTAGGGGCGTACTCGCCCACAGGGGCTGCGGCGATGCGCTATTGCGCAACGCCACCGAACAGCTGGCTGCATTCCCTGGCGTCGCCGCTTTCAACGCCCAGCATGAACCAGCGCGTGCGCGCCTGGATGCTGCCCAGGGTGAGCGGGTCGCGCATCGGGGGCTGGCCCTGGCGTCTGGTGCGTTCGTCGCTCAGCGCGGCGACCGCCTTCAGCGCCTTCTCGATATCCGGGGGCTTCAACCACGGATACTTGCGCTGGGCATAGCTGGCCCAACTGCCCACCAGGCAGTCAGCCAGCAGCTCCTGGGCTTCTTCCAGGCTCTTGGGGCCTTCCGCCATTTCTCCGCGCGCGCCGTATTCCTTGATCCAGGCAGTGGTCCCCAACAGGTTCTGCACATGGTGGGCGGCTTCGTGGGCCACCACGTAGGTGAGCGCGAAGTCGCCCACCTCCGGGACGCGTTTGCGCAGTTCCTCCAGGTAGGTGAGGTCGAGGTAGATGCGCTTCTCCTCAGCGCAATAGAAGGGCCCGCTGGCAGCTCCCGATTGCTTGCAGGCTGCCTCGACCCGACCTTCGTAGAGTTCCAGCCGGGGTTTCCTGTAGACGTAGTCACCACGGGCAAGGAACTCGCCCCAGATATCCTCGACGCTACCCATCACCAGGTCGATCAGTTCCCGGGTGTCATCAGGTGCGTTCGCCGCGGCCGGCACCGGCGCAGCGGTAACGGGGTCCGGGGACGCGGTGACCTGCTCGGGAAACGCCGGCTGCGGCGGCTTCAGCCGGTCGATCAGGCGCGCCGGGCCGAAGGCCAGGTAGAGGGCCACACCGGCCAGCGCAATGAGGATCAGCAGCCAGGCCAGGATGCGCAGCAGGCGGAGCAGCAATCCGAAGCGGGGCTTCGGGGCGGCGGTTTTTTCGGGCATGACGTTAGGCTCCGGGGGGCATCGAGATTCAGTGTCGTCCCTTCCGCGCCGACTCGCCATGTCACCCGCGCGGATGAGACGCCTGTCACATGATGGCAACCTGATGCTGCTTGAATGCGCGGCACCCATCAGTCGCCGGAGTACCGATCATGGCAGCCGAAAGCAGTCTGGCTCGCCTGCTCAAGGCCGTGGAGCCGCTGGCCCCGGACATGAGCATCAGTGATGTGGCCGATCGCCTGCTGACCCGTGAACACAAGGCCTTCCTCTCCCTTCCCGTGGTGGATGGACAGGGGATGCCCCTGGGTCTGGTCAGCCGCTATACCTTGCAGGACATCTTCATGCAGCGTTTCGGCCGCGACCTCTGGGGTCGCCGGCCGGTGGCCGACGTGATGAACCCGGCGCCGCTCACCGTCGCCCTGGCCTCGGGCCTGGAGCTGGCGGCCAAGCGGGTCACGGCGCAATTGCAGTACCCCATTACCGAAGATTTCATCCTGGTGGACGAGCAGGGACGCTACCTGGGGCTCGGTACGGTGCTGGACCTGCTGAAGGCCATGGAATTGCGCATCGCCCAGCGCAACCTGGTGCTGCGCAAGGCGCTGGTGGACCTGAAGGAATCCCAGGCGCAACTGGTGCAGTCGGAGAAGATGGCATCCCTCGGCCAGATGGTGGCCGGGGTCGCCCACGAGTTGAATACGCCCCTGGGCTATGTGAAGAACAATGTGCAGCTGCTGGAAGAGCTGAACGCCCCGCTGTTCGCCCTCGCCGAGAGCCAGGCGGCACTGGCCGACTGCCTGGATGACCCGGCCTGCGACGAGCAACGCCTGGCCGACGCCCTGGAGCGCGCCGCCCGCATGCGCAAGGAGGCCGCGCCCGAGTTGCTGGCCGGCGATCTGCGCCAGTTGTTCGGCGACACCCTCTACGGCCTCGGCCAGATCACCGAGCTGGTATCCGGGCTGAAGGACTTCGCCCGCCTGGACCGCGCCATGAGCGAGGAAGTCGACCTCAACGACTGTATCCGCAGCGCCCTGCTGATCGCGCGCAACCACATCAAGGACAAGGCCGAGGTGATCCAGTCTCTCGGCGAGCTGCCGCGCATCGCCTGCGCGCCGTCGCAGATCAACCAGGTACTGCTCAACCTGTTCACCAACGCCGCCCAGGCCATGGACGGGCCGGGACGCATCCAGGTCAAGAGCTGGGCCGATGACCAGCAGCTGTTCATCTCGGTGCAGGACAGCGGCCGCGGCATGCCCCCCGAGGTCATGCGGCGCATCTTCGATCCCTTCTTCACCACCAAGCCGGTGGGCGAGGGCACCGGGCTGGGGTTGTCCATCAGCTACAAGATCATCCGCGACCACGGCGGCAGCATTCGCGTGGCCTCGGAGCCGGGGCGCGGAACGCGCTTTCTCATCAGCCTGCCGCGCAGCCAGGCTGTCGAACTGAAACGGAGCGCCTGAGGCCCATGACCACTCCCGTCCGCATCCTCTTCGTCGATGACGAGGAACGCATCCTGCGCAGCCTGGCGCTGCAGTTCCGCCGCCAGTACCAGGTGATCACCGAAAGCGATCCGCTGCGTGCGCTGCAGCGCCTGAAGGAAGAGTCGGTGCAGATCATCGTCAGCGACCAGCGCATGCCGCGGATGAGCGGCGCGGAGTTGCTCGCGCGCTCGCGGGAAACCGCCCCGGACTGCCTGCGCATTCTGCTCACCGGCTATTCCGACCTGGACGCGGCGGTGGAGGCCCTGAACAGCGGCGGTATCTTCCGTTACCTGACCAAGCCCTGGGATCCGCAGGAAATGGCCTTCACCCTGCGCCAGGCGGCGGAGATCGCCGCGCGCCAGGCCGCCGCGCCGATCAGCGCCGCCACCCGCCTGCTGGCCGAGCCGCTCTCCCTGCTGTTGCTGGACGACGACCCGGAAACCCTGCACTGCGTCGAGGCCTTCTGCCAGGCCGGCGGCCACCGCCTGCTGCGGGCGCACAGCCTGAGCGAGGCCCTGGTGATACTCAACATGGAAGCGGTGGACCTGCTGGTCAGCGACCTGAAGCTGGGCGGCGAGGACCTGGCGCCGCTGCTGAAATCCCTGGCCCAGGCCCACCCGCGCCTGCTGAGCCTGGTGGTTACCCCCTTCCGTGACACCCAGGCACTGCTCAAGCTGATCAACGAGGCGCAGATCTTCCGCTACCTGCCCAAGCCGATTCGCCGCGGCCTGTTCGAGAAGGGCCTGAAGGCCGCAGCCGAACAGTCCTTCCTCTGGCGCGCCCAACCCTTGCAGGTGGTTCCGCGCGTGGCCGATGCGCCGAAGGAGGCCGGCGAGAGCCAGAAGGTCGGCAGCCTGCTGGGGATGTTGGCGCGCTTGCGGGAGCGGGTGATCGCGTGAAGCAAGACAGGGGCCGCGTCGCAGCCCTTTTCGCGAATGAATTCGCCCCCACAGGGCCTGTAGCTTTGTAGGGCAATGAAATGGACTCCTCCCTCCTTCGGCGTCGGTGCGCCAGACTGAGGTTGCGAGCAAACAGTCCCGGAGGGGGAGTCCAGATGAAACTTAAACGTATTGGCGTCGATCTGGCAAAGCAGGTTTTTCAGCTTCACGGGGTCGACAGTCACGAGCAGGTGCAGTGCCGCCGGCAGCTCAAGCGCGCCCAGATGCGGGAGTTCTTCCGGCGGCTGGAGCCGTGCCTGGTGGCGATGGAGGCCTGTGGCAGTGCGCACTATTGGGCCCGTGAATTGCGCCAGCTGGGGCATGAGGTCCGCTTGATCGCGCCGCAGTTCGTCAAACCGTACGTCAAAGGCGACAAGCATGATGCGCATGACGCCGAGGCGATCTGTGAAGCGGCCAGCCGACCCGGCATGCACTACGTGCCGGTGAAGAGTGCCGAGCAACA
>NZ_JBHSOU010000004.1:0-47116 GCF_042656385.1 Pseudomonas sp. GCM10022186 | reverse complement strand
ATCGGCGTGGACTATGCGCTGTACCTGCTCAGCGTGCAGTTGCAGTTCCAGCGCCAGGGCCTGTCGCTCGCGGAGTCCTACAAGAATGCGGTGGCCTTCACCGGCCGGGTGGTGGGGCTGGTGGGTATCACCCTGGCCGCCGGCGTGGTCTGCTGGGCCTGGTCGCCCATCAAGTTCCAGGCCGACATGGGTATCCTGCTCACCTTCATGTTCGTCTGGAACATGATCGGCGCGCTGGTCCTGATCCCGGCGCTGTCCTACTTCCTGTTGCGCGAGCGCGACGAAGCGGCGCAGCCGGCCATCCCGACCGGCGAGGCACACCCGAGCCGTACCGCCGAAACCGTGGATGACGGTCGCATGGAGTCTGTGCAATCCGAAGCGGCACGCTAGGGAAGTTGGACTAATCTGGAACTCGGGGGATCGCCGTCGGCCGTAATGTAGCCGGCGGCGATGCCGTTTCCGGCATTTGTCGACGCGCTTGCTCCCCCTCATGAGGGCCGTTATTCAGGAAGGGACATCATGCTCGACTACGTCGCCTTGGGCGTACTGATATTCGCCGCCGTGGTGCTGTTCTACGGGATCATCGTGCTCCACGACATTCCCTACGAGATCGCCGTGCACCGCAATCATCCGCACCAGGACGCCATCCATGCCGCCGGCTGGGTGAGCCTGTTCACCCTCCACGCGCTCTGGCCGTTCCTGTGGATCTGGGCCATGTTGTACCGCGAGGATCGGGGGTGGGGGTTCACCACGGGCAAGCCGGGCTCTGAAGCAGAGCTTGCCCAGCAGGTGGCGGAGCTGCGCAAGCGTATCGAGCAGCTCGAGGGGCGGACGTCTGCTCCCGGCGGCGAGCACAAGGAGGTTTGAGCCATGGACCTGTTGCTGATCCTCACCTACGCATCCATCTGTGTCGCCATCTTCAAGATCTTCCGCATCCCGCTGAACAAGTGGACCGTGCCCACGGCCGTGCTCGGCGGGGTGGTCCTGGTGGGCGCGCTGATCTTCCTGATGAACTACAACCATCCCTATTCCGAAGTGGCGCGCACCTATTTCGTCTCCACCCCGGTGATTCCGGTGGTGACCGGCCAGGTGATCGAGGTGCCGGTCAAGGGCAACCAGCCGCTGGAGAAGGGCGATGTGCTGTTCCGCATCGACCCGACGCCCTTCCAGAACCGGGTGAAATCCCTCAAGGCCCAGCTGGTGGCGGCGCGCGCCGACCAGTCCCGCGCCCGCGAGCTGGCCGCCCGCAACGTCGGCAACCGGCGCGATGTGGACCTCACCACCGCGCGGGTGGAGGACCTGGACGCCCAGTTGAATATCGCCCAGTTCGAACTGGACAACACTGTGGTGCGGGCCCCCAGCAAGGGCTTCGTCACCCATGTCTCGCTGCGTCCGGGGATGATGGCCACCCGCTTGCCGCTGCGCCCGTCCATGGTGTTCATCCCGGACGAGGGGTATTACTTCGCGGCCTGGATGCGGCAGAACAGCCAGCTGCGGCTTTCTACCGGCGACGAGGCGGAAGTGGCTTTCGACGGCATCCCCGGCCGGGTGTTCAAGGGCAAGGTGAAGCAGGTGATCGGGGTGATCGGCGAAGGCCAGGTGCAGCCGTCCGGCACCCTGATCAGCTTCACCGGCTCGCCGCCGCCCGGGCGGGTGCCGGTGATCATCGAGATCACCGACCCGGATTACGCCCAGTACGCCGCGCTGATGCCCGGCGGCTCCTATGGCCAGGCGGCGCTCTACAGCCAGCATTTCCACCATGTGGCGATCATGCGCAAGATCCTCCTGCGCATGGCGGCCTGGATGAACTATATCTTCCCCTTCCACTAGATCCGGGCTATGGCGGGCTGCCTCCGGGCTGGCCCGCCCGGTATCCGTGCTCGGCGATCCAGTGCCGGGCGATCTCTTCCCGCCGGCACACCCAGACGCCATCGTGGCCCTGCACATGGTCGAGAAAGCGTGCCAGGGCCATGGCGCGGGCGGGGTGGCCGCTGATCCGGCCATGCAGGCCGACGCTCATCATCCGCGGATGCCGCGCACCTTCCCGCCAGAGGCAATCGAAGGCGTCCTTCAGCAGCTGGAAGAAATCCTCGCCCGAGGCGAAGCCGTGGGGCATCAGATAGCGGGCGTCGTTGTTGACCAGGGTGTAGGGAATGATCAGATGCGGCGGTGCGCCGGGCAGCCAGTAGGGGAGGTCGTCGTTGTAGGCATCCGAACTGTAGAGGAAGCCGCCTTCCTCGCGCAGCAGGCGACGGGTGTTCGGGCTGACGCGGCCGGTGTACCAGCCCAGCGGGCGCCGGCCGCAGATGCGTTCGATCAGGTCGATGGTCAGGCGGATATGGCGCCGCTCTTCGTCTTCGGGCATCTCGTGGTGGTCCAGCCAGCGGTAACCGTGCCCGGCCACCTCATGGCCGGCCGAGCGCAGGGCGTGGCCGATCTGCGGGACCAGTTCCAGGGCGCGGCCTACGGCGAAGGCGGTCAGCGGCAGGCCGCGTTGCTCGAACAGCTCGAGAATGCGCCAGACTCCGGCGCGGGAACCGTATTCGTAGAGACCTTCCACGCTCAGGTCACGCTCGCCGGCACGGGGCGGCCGACCCGGCAGTTCGTGCAGATAGGCCTCCGACCGGGTATCGCCATTGAGCACGCAGGACTCGGCGCCTTCCTCGATATTGAGCACGAACTGCACCGCCACCCGCGCATCACCCGGCCAGCGTGGATGGGGCGGCTTGCCACCGTAGCCGAGCAGGTCGCGCTCGACCATCAGCCGAGCTCGAAGGTGGTGACGCCGAAGATGCGCTGGTCGGCGACAGGGGGCGGGGGACCGAGATACATCCGCGCACAGCCGAAGACCTCGCTCATGCCATGGCGTTGCACCAGCTCCATTGCCGCCGGGTTGTTCTCGGGGGCATCCAGGAACAACGGGCCCCCCGCGGCAAACCCGGCCAGTTGCGCAAAGAGCGCCTCCGCCACCGCCGCATCGTCGGCGAACAGCGGGCCGACCTTGCAGCCCTCCAGGCAACGCCGCACCACGCCGTAGCCGCTCAGCCGGCCCCTTCGCCGGCAGCCCAGGGCGAGGGCGTCGGGCTGGGTTATCCAGCCCTGCAGGAAGGCCGGGCGCATGGCGGGGAAGCAGGTGCGGTCGTAGGCCAGGACTTCCTCGAAGCGAAAGTTGTCCAGCGGGACCACTTCTTCACCTGTTGCCGGCGGGGCTGGCTGCTCGGCAAGCTCGACACGAAAACGCAGATTGCGATGGGAAAAGGCGAATCCGCCCTTGGCGTAGTAATCCTGCATGGCGAACACGCCGTCCATGCCGATGGCGGCACCTGGCCGCAGGCGCGCGATAAGGCGGTCGCGACGGACATGCCAGAGGGTGTTGCCGAGGCCGCGGCGACGAAACTCCGGACGGACGATGAAGAAGCCCATGAAGCCGAACTCGCCGCCGTAGGAGGTAATGGCGCCGCCGCCGATCAGCTCGCCGTCAAGCTCCGCCGCGACGAAGGCTTCGGGGTCGGTCGCCCAGAACAGCCCGGCGTCGTGCAGGCCGGGGTTCCAGCCTTCGCGCGCGGCCCAGCCGACCAGCAGGTCCAGTTCGGCGCGGGTCATGTTGCGAATTACCAGCGGCTCGGGCATCAGGGGCACTCCTAGGCCTGGGGCGGACGCTATGGGTATAGCGCTCCGCGCGAATTCGGGCCAGGCCGCCGGGCGGGGTTCAGGCGTCGCGCAGCAGGTCGTGGGCGTCCAGCAGGCGATAGGCGATCTCCGGGTGCTTCTCCAGCCCCCGGCGAATGGCCGCCGGGATCGACTGGCGGGTCTTGCGGCAGAGGCCGGGCAGCTCGTCGATGCGGATATCGATGCCACGCATGCTGCGCACCTCGTTGTAGCCCGGGGCGATATGCAGGCGCAGGCCGAGCTGCTCGAACATGCGCCGCTGCATGTGCTCCAGGTCCGCCAGGCTCCGGATGTTCTCCAGGCGCTCCAGCAGGCGTTTCTCCTCCTGGCGGGTCAGCAGCAGGATGCGCAGGTCACCGCCGGGAGTGTCCAGCAGCTCGTCGCGCCGGCAGTCGCAGGCGCCGGGCGGGCAGGGTTGGCGGGTGGGCAAAGAGGGCGTCATGGGCCAGGAGCATAGCGAGCCGAAGGGCCGCGCGCATCAGCGCAGCAGTTCGGCCACGGCCTGGAGCACCACCTCCGGCTTTTCACGGTGGGGGACGTGGCCGCATTCACCGATCAGCAGGACTCGCGAAGGGCCGTCGGTCAGCTGGGCGATCCGCTGCGGGTGCAGTTCGGAACCGAACTCGTCCAGGTCGCCATGCATGGCCAGCACCGGGCAGTCCAGCCGCTCGATCTCGGCTTCCAGGCTCCAGTCGGCGAAGGCCGGCGACAGCCAGGTCTCGGTCCAGGCTTCCAGCACCCAGCGGGCCTTGTCGCCGTGGTATTTCGCCAGGCGTTCGAGCTGGCCGTCCTGGCGGAAACCCTGCTTGGCCTCGCGTATGCCCGCCAGGGTGCGCTCTTCGACGAAGGCCTGGGCCGATTCGGTGATCAGCGCCTGGCAGTGTTGGCGATGGCGGGCCGCGCAGTGGGTGGCCATGCCGCCGCCGACGCTGTGGCCGAAGGCGATGAACTCGCCGATGCCTAGGGCGTCCTTCACGGCCGGGAAGTCACGCTCGGCCTCGTCGGCGACGAAGCCGAAGGACAGCAGGTCCGGATGCGGGTCCGAGCGGCCGAAGCCGAGGCGGTCGTAGGCCACCACCGCCTTGCCGGTGATCGCCGCCAGCCTGGCGGGAAATTCGCGCCACAACTCCACGCAACCGAGGGAGTCGTGGAACAGGACGATGGGCACTTCGTCGAAGGACGGGCTCAGGTGATCGGGGCTCCAGATACGTGCGAAGAGCCGGCCGTGAAGGCTGGGAATCCGGAGGTCCTGGGTGTGGTGGCTGGGGCTCGGCACGAAGTGCTCCAGGGCAAGGGATGGGTAGCACAGGCTGCCAGAAAATGCCGACGCTGGCAGCAGGCAGGATGCTCAAGCCGGTTTTCCCCGGGCACGGTGCGCACCGGAGCTGCTGCAGCGGAATCTGGCATCGGCCGGCGCCTCGTCCTAAGCTGCGTGCTTTCCCAGGGAGGACCCCATGAACACCGCTCTCTTGATCATCGATGTCCAGCGCGCCATCAGCGTCGGCGAGCACGCCGCCTTCGAGATTCAGCGGGTGATCGAGGCGATCAACCGCATCGGCAGCGCGGCGCGGGCCGCCGGCCTGCCGGTGTTTGTGATCCAGCACGAGGAGGATGAGGGCGAGTTCCGCTTCGGCAGCGAAAGCTGGCAGCTCGCCGATGAGCTGGCGGTCGCGCCCGGCGACATCCGCGTGCGCAAGACCACCCCCGACTCCTTCCACCGGACCGAACTGCAGCAGGCGTTGCAGGATCGTGGTATCGAGCGCCTGATCATCTGCGGGCTGCAGACCGACTACTGTGTCGACACCAGCGTCCGCCGTGCCCTGGCGCTGGGTTACCAGGTGCTGCTGGTGGAGGATGCCCACTCGACCCTGGACAACGGCGTGCTCAGCGCCGCGCGGATCATCGCCCACCACAACAGGGTCCTCGGCAGCATGTCGAGTTTCGGCGTTCGGGCCCGGGTGATTCCCGCCACGGCGGTGATCGAGGGCATCGCCCAGGGGCACGCGGACTGAAACCGCGCAGCGGGATGATCGAGGCGTCGGAAAAAAGACCGGCACGGGCTCGGCGCAATGAGCACAGTCTCCGTGCCAGCCAACGCTCGTCGGATCGAGCAATTTCAGCATGTACCCGGGCCAATCAAGAATGCGTTCCGTTCATCTTCCGGATCGACCCACCCGGCGGCTCGCGGGCATTGCGGGCTGTCCATGGCCATCTCCTTGTAACGGTGACGAAACAGCCCGGCGCTTCGATTCCCCTGTATCGACTTCTGCCGTCAGCCTGTGACGCCTTACACCTGTAAAGGGCGTTACAGCCGCGAGAGCCGCTTGCGCCAGGAGCGCCGTGGACTTACCCGAGGTCACGTGGCGTGCAGGTGCTGGACAGCCCTTCGAGCTTTGCCGAAAGGCCCGCGAAGGGACTCCCCGGGTCTGTTTCCTGGCGCCCTGGGGGCTCTGCGTTCAGTTGTCCAGGGCGTTCGGCGGGACAATGCCGTAGAGCTTCATCCAGCGATACAGGGTCGGCCGGGACATGCCCAACTCACGGGCCGCGGCGCTGACATTCCAGCGTTGGCGCCGCAGGCTTTCCTCCAGTTGGCGCGCATGGGTGCCCTGCAGCTCCCGGGGCGGGACGGACCTGGCAGGCTGTCGCGGATTGACGCTGGGCAGGCACTCTTCCGGCAGGTCGTTGACCGTGATTTCGTGCGTCTCGGCCGTGGCCAGGGCGTATTGCAGCGCATTGCGCAGCTCGCGGATATTGCCGGGCCAGGCATAGCCGAGGAGGGCGCTCATGGCGTCGCCGCGAATCCGCGCGGGAAGCTGGCGCTGCTCGCTGAGCTCCTTGAAGATGCGCTCGATCAGGTAGGCCTTGTCGGCACGTTCGCGCAGTGGCGGCAGGCGCAGGATTGCGCCGTTGAGGCGGTAGTAGAGGTCCTCGCGGAACTGCCCCGCCTCGATCAGCTGGCGCAGTTCGCGGTGGCTCGCGGCGATCACGCGGATGTCCACCTTGATCGGTTTCTCGCCGCCCAGGGGCATCACTTCCTGCTCGGCCAGCACGCGCAGCAATCGCGTCTGCAGGTGCAGCGGCATGTCGCCGATCTCGTCGAGGAACAGCGTGCCGCCGTCGGCCTGCTGGATCAGGCCGCGCATGCCCTTGCTGCGTGCGCCGGTGAAGGTGCCGGGCTGGTAGCCGAAGAGTTCGCTCTCGATCAGCGACTCCGGCATCGCCGCGCAGTTGATCGCGACGAAGGGCGCCTTGCGCCGGTTGCCGCTGTCGTGCAGGGCCCTGGCCAGGCGCTCCTTGCCGGTGCCGGTCTCACCGTTGAGCAGCACGTTCAGCGGCTCGCTGCACAGGCGCTTGGCTCGGGCGAGCATCTTGCGCATGGCCGGATCGTCGTCCGCCAATTCGTCCAGCGGGCAGCGTTGCTGATCGGCCTTTTGCGCCTGCGGGGCCAGGGGGGCGCGGCTCGGCTCCATCAGCGCGGCGAAGAACAGCGCATTCTGCCGATGGGTGCGGAAGGCGCGCACCTGGTCCGGGCTGGCCAGTGGGATGCTGAAGATGTCGTCCGGGACGCAATCGAACAATTCCTGGATGCCGATCCGCCGGGCCAGCGCCGAAGGCCGCTCCGGCAGCTGCAGGCCGCAGTCGGCGAGCAGCGCCCGGGCCGCCGTGTTCGCCGCCAGCAGGCTGCCGTCGCCGGCCAGCGCCAGCAGGTACTGGCGGTTGATCAGGACGAACTCGCGGGAACGGTCGAAGCAGAGGATGTGACTGTCGCGGTAGCGCCGCAGGAAATAGGCGTCCTCGATCATCCGCGCGTACTGCTTGACCAGTTGCAGGGCGAACTGCTGCGAATCCTTCGACGGCGGCGAGTTCAGCGCCGAGATGTCCAGCACCGCCAGCAACTGGCCCTGGGGATTGAAGATGGGCACCGCGGTGCAGGTGAGCGCGGTGTGGTGGGCGCTGAAGTGGTCATGGTGATGGCAGGTCAGCGGCTGCTGCTCCTTGATGCAGGTGCCCACGGCGCAGGTGCCGGCGTGGTCCTCGCTCCAGTCGGCGCCCAGGTAGAGTCCGGTCCTGCGGTGGGCCGCCTCGTCCAGCGGGTCGCCGAGGAACTGCACGGTGATGCCGCGGTTGTCGGTGAGCAGGATCACGTAGCCCAGTTCGGCGATATGCCGGTAGAGCTGCTCGACGCCGGCACGGGCGACGTTGATCAGCTCGTCGGCCTGGTCCTGGTGCTCGCGCAGCACCTGGCGCGGAACGTAGCGGGGCGGGGCGGGCTTGGCCGGGTCCAGGCCGTAGTCCTGGATACAGCGCTTCCAGGAGCGGGTGATGATAGGTTCGCGATTGGTGCCCGGCTGCACGGCGGCGGCATCGGCGGCATAGGACAGCACGGTGTCGATGTGCAGGCTCGAAGTGGAGATGGTGCTCATGCAGCCTCCTCGGATATCGGGCGGTCGGGCTCGAATCCGCAGTGACGATCTTGTTCTTGTTCGGCGGCAGCACCTGGCGGAGCGGGCTGGCACGTTTGCCTACACCTTACGAGTTTAGGTCGGAGGCGTCACCTGCCCGATGGTTGTAATGGCGGCCCGGTGCCCGGCTTACACCTGTAAGGGGCAGCGGCCGGCGCGGAACCTTGCCGGGGCTCTCGGCCTCCAGATTTTTCCTCTTGAAAATCATGGCCTTGCAGCTGCCAGGCGGGTGCTGGCACGCATCCTGCGCCGGCGTCATCCGGCCCCCTCTCGGGGTAGAACAACAAGAAACGAGGATGCGAGATGCTGCCTGTCCACCCAGATGCCGAGATCAACGGCCCACACACCATCGACAACCGCACCTGGACCGCCGCCTGGGGGATCGCCCTGGTCGCCGGTTGCCTTTCACTGGCCCGGCCGGCCCACGGGCTGGACCTGGATGCCGGCGATTACGTGGCGGCGCCGGCCGGCACCACCCTGGGCCTGCTCTACCTGCAAGGCGCCGAGCGCGACCGGCTCTATCGCGCGGGACACAGCCAACCCGACGCGCCGGGGCTGGATTCGGAAATCGGGATACTGCGCCTGGTCCACTATGCCGACCTCGGCGGCTTCCGCGTGGCGCCCCAGGTGCTGCTGCCCTTCGGCCGCCTGGACGGGCGCCGGGGCCTGGGCGATGCCAGTGGCCTGGCCGACCCGATCCTGGCCATGCCCCTCTGGCTGATCAATGAACCGGAGCGCCGCCGCTACCTGGGCATCACGCCCTATCTGTTCCTGCCCCTGGGCGAGTACGACGCCGATGACGATCTCAACCTGGGCGAGAACCGTTGGAAGTTCAACCTGCAGGCCGCCTACGTCACCGGGCTGACCGAGAACCTGGCCCTGGACCTGGCGGCGGACGTGATGTTCTACGGGCGCAACAACCATTACGGCAGCGGCCGCTGGACCCAGCGGCAGAAGCCCAGCTACCAGTACCAGGGTTTCCTGCGCTACCAGCTGACCCCGCAGGCGGACCTGCGTGCCGGCCTGTCCTGGCTCGACGGTGGCGCCAGCCGCGTCGATGACCTCCAGCTGGACGACCGCCAGGAGACCGGCAAGTGGAACCTGGGGTTTTCCTGGTTCTTCCTGCCGAAGACGCAGCTGGCGGCCACCTATGGGCGGGATTTCGCGGTGGAGAACGGCTTTCGCGAGGAGCACAGGCTGAACATCCGCCTGATGCAGGTGTTCTGAGCGGTCCGGACGGTCCGCTGCTTGGGGCCTGCGGGCCCCTTTCTTTGTCGGCCGGTAATGCCGTGGCTCGGGTAACCGAATGGGGCGGGTGGCGTTCCGTGAGCGAAGCGGTACCCATCACTTCCAACTGGCAAGAAAGCGCGGCATCACCAGCTTCCGTAGGGAATGCCGAAGCGTTCGATATAGCGTTGAGCCTTCTCGCTGGGTTTGTAGGCATAGCGTCCTTCGTTACGTCCCTGGTCCGGCCCCAGCGGCTCCACCTCGGCCTGGGCGCGGCCCACCTTCACCGATTGGTAGCAGCGGTTGTAGACCCAGATCTGGATGATGCCGCCGGGGGCCAGGCCCAGGTACAGCGTGGCATCGTAGTTCGACACCCTTTGTGGCTTCTGCGGGCAGCGCCAGGCGATGGAGTCGCGCATGATCTGCCGCGCGTCCTCCGGGATGTCCACCCAGGCGCGGTAGGTCTGCGGTTCGACGATGGACTGCCAGCGCACGTAGATGCGCTGGGGCAGGTCGGCACCGACCACCGCGACACCGGTGGGGCCTGCGCCGCCGCGCCAGCCGCGCGGCCTCGGTGCCATCCTCCGGCTCATCGCCAGCGGCGATGCCGCCGCCGGTATGCCGGAACAGGCGGCCACGGATATCGACGACCGCACTGTCTTCGACCCAGACCTTCATATAGGCCGGATGGGCGAAACCCAGACTCCACCAGGGGCTGTGCTCATCCCGGGCGCCGGACAACGGGTCCATGGCCTGGCAGCCGTTGATCAGCAGCAGGGCCAGCAGGGCCAGCAGGGCGAGGAGGCGCTGCATCACCAGCTCCCGTAGGGAATGCCGAAGCGTTCGACATAGCGTTTGGAGGCTTCCGACTGGGGATAGTAGTGACCTCCCGATTTGCCCAGGTGCGGCCCCAAGGGCTCTACCTCGGCCTGGGCGCGGGCCACCTTGACCGATTGGTAGCAGCGGTTGCGCACCCAGACCTGGATGATGCCGCCCGGTGCCAAGCCCAAATAGAGGGTGGCCCGGTATCGAGAAGGCAATTGCGGTTTCTGCGGACAGCGCCAGGCGACGGAGTCACGCATGATCTGCCGGGCTTCCTCCGGTATGTCCACCCAGGCGCGGTAGGTCTGGGGCTCGACGATGGACTGCCAGCGCACATAGATGCGCTGGGGCAAGTCGGCGCCGACCACCGCGACACCGGCGGGGCCCGCCCCATGCCAGCCACGGGCGGCCTCGGTGCCATCTTCTGGCTCCGTGCCTATTGCCGTACCTCTGCCGGTATGCCGGAACAACCGGCCGCGGATATCGATCACTGCGCTGTCCTCGATCCAGACCTTCATATAGTTGGGCTGGGCGAAGCCCAGGCTCCACCAGGGATTGTGGGGGTCGTTGGCGCCGGACAGCGGGTCCATGGCCTGGCAGCCGGTGACCAGCAGCAGGCCCAGCAGAAGCAGGAAATGGCGCATCGGATCAGGCTCCTGTACTAGGCATGAGGGTGACGCACGCGCTGGCCATCGGCGGTGGGGGCGTTGACGAAGGTCAAGGCAACCCCCGTGCGCGGTGCCTGGCCCTGCAGGCGTGCAGGCGGGTTCCAGTGGGCCGAGCAGTGGATGTAGTGCAGTTGCAGTAACCGCTCGTCGGCGGGGGTGGTGCTGTAGTCGCCGGCCAGAAAGTGATCGCAGAGGGGCTGCAGATCGGCGGGCAGCATCAGCTGCGGATCATGCTCGTCGATGGCGTCAAACCTTACGCCGTGCTGCCGGGCCAATTGATGCATCAGCCGCAGGTAGACCCGCGACAGTTCTCCCCGCACCGGGCGCTTCAACTGGAGGGCGGCATAGACCCGCTTGCGCGGCGGGGCCAGGCGGTCGGTCGGGGCGGGCGGCAAGGGCCGCGCTTCGGGGGTGACGATGGTCAGCAGCTCCGTTGGCCAGCCCCTGGCCAGCCAGGCGTCCCGGGCCTGCTCGGCGTCGCGGTAGATGCTGGTGTGCTCCACCCGAGTGTGGCGCGGCACCTCCAGGGCCTGCATGGGGCTGACCAGCAGGCATTCCTCGGCCTCGGCCAGGTAGCCGCCGCCGAGGTCGGCATGGGCGCCGGGCAGGATCGGCTCACGGTGCTCGGGCGCGGTGCTGTTGAGGGCGAAGTTGGCGCGGTATTCGTCGCGCGCCACCAGGTGCACCACCGTTGGGAAGTGCTCGGGTGCCAGGTACAGCTGGAGACCCGGGGGGCTGGGGCTGCGTACGTTGCCCAGGTTGGCCAGGCCGGCGGTGGAGGCCACGGTGTCGAACAGGCCGATAAAGGCCACCTGCACACCCTGGCCGTAGCGGCCGCTCAGATTGTCGCTGAAGGTGCCGCTGGTATCGGGGAACAGCATGCCCAGGGGGCCGTTGCGGCCCTTGGCCAGTTGGTTGGCGAAGTGCCGTGCCGCCGCCGCGCCACGACTGAAGCCGAAGATGTCGAGGGTCAGCGATTCGATTTCATAGTCGGGGTTTTCGTCGATGAAGTCGTAGCAGGTGCTCCGGATATCCTCAAAAGCTTGTCGCACCTTTCCCTCTACCCCGGTGGCACCACGCCCAGTGCCAGCACCAAACAGGCTGTCCGCCTCGCCTGCGCGGGTGCCGATGCCCTCGATATAAATACGTCGATGAGCCTGGCTGACGTCGTTGTGGCTCCGGAGTGTGGGTGTGTTCGGATACAGATCGTGCAGCAACTTGATATTGGTCACGTCATTGCCATAGCTGCTCTCCGGATCACGCATATAGGGTTTGCAACTGGCGTCCAGGTCGTCCTCGGTGATGGCGTGCTGGGCGCCGCAGAGCAGGCCCTGGGCGGCGTTGGTGGCATTGTTGTAGGTGCCGTCGAAGAACACGCCGATACGCAGGGCGATGCGCAGTTTGGCTTCCGGGGTTGGCGTGAAGGGTTTCCGTTCGGGCGGAAGCTCGGGCTCGGCGGGCGGGGTGGAAGCCGGGCCGGTGAAAAAGGCGAGGTCCTCGGTCCAGGATCGCAGCTTGCCGCTCAGCGGCTTGAACGGGCGCCAGCTGACCAGCAGCCAGTCGCCACGGCGGATCTTCTCGAGAATCCGATTCCGGTAGTACTCCTCCCGGCTGTCGCGGGGATCGATGCCGCATTCGCTGAGCAGTTGCTCGAGCCCGGGCAGCCGCCAGGGTTCGCCCAGTGCCTGATCGACTTTAATCACGGCGAAGAAGGGATCTTCCACCTCGTCTTCGTTAACGGGGTTGAAGATCGACCGCTTGACCAACTTGTCCATTGTCCTCGCCTCCTGTAGGGCTCCATGGATAAGGAGCGAGGCTTGCACAGGCGCGAAGCCAGGTGGCCCCGGCGGCGACTGAAGCGGTTGTCGGACGCGGCCGGTTCTCTGGACGGACGCTACTGCGGACGCTTGGCTACCGGCGGAATCGCCAGGAATTGCGGAGTCTCGTTCCGCCCGGAGCTGAACGCCTCGCTGCAAGTGCGGATGCACGAGTCCTCATTCCGGATGGGGCGGGCGCCGTTCTGCGAGCGAGGCGACACCCCGCGGCGACGGGAGCTCGATGGGTATCGCTTCGCTCCACCCATCCTACGAAAGCGCGCGAATCACTCAGGTTCCAAGCAGGCCTTTACGGATGTAAAGCCCTTGGACGGATGCTTACAGGTGTAAAGCCTTCGCTTTACAACCTGAGCCAGCGCCATGAATATTAATAAGTAAAAAGTTTTTAAAAACAACAGCTTGAGTTTGATTGGCGGCATTGGCACACAAGCTGCTCCCTGGCTATCGAGGGGCCGAAAAGGCACCCGGACGAATAACAACAACGTCGGCCACACCTGTTCCCACCTTGCAGGTGTGCCGGCAATAGCCTGGAGTTCTGCCATGCATGACTCATCGCCCATGGGCACCGCGCTCAGCCGCAGGCGCTTCCTCAGCCTGTCGGGCCAGTCCGCCCTGATCCTCGGCGCCAGCGCCGCTGCCAGCCAGCTCATTCCCGTCACCGCCATCGCCGATGACCTGTTGCCCCAGCTGCCCGCCGGGCTGCTGCGCATGGGGCGCGACATCTTCCCCCACGACCGCCTCGGTGACGCGCCCTATGCCAAGCCGCTGTTCGAACTGGCCGGCAAGCAGCCGGACCTGGTCCGCGACGGCCTCAAGGCCCTGCAGGCACGAGCCCGCAGTGTGCACGGCCAAGCCTTCGAAGGGATCGCCAGCGAGGACGACCGCGTCGCGCTGCTGCGCGAGATCGAGACCACGCCCTTTTTCCGCGAGACCCGCAGCGCGCTGATGTTCGGCCTCTACGACAACGAGACGCTGTTCCCGCTGTTCGGCTACGAGGGCTCGTCGGTGGAGAAGGGCGGCTACATCGCCCGCGGCTTCAACGACCTCGACTGGCTCTGAGCGGCCTTTCCCTTCGCGGCTCCACCGATTCCAACAACAACGAGGGTTGACCCCATGGCAGCGAAATTCTCCCAGGACGACGGCGACGTCGTCGTCATCATCGGCTCGGGTGCAGGAGGCGGCACCCTGGCCCATGCCCTGGCCCGGCAAGGCATCCGCGTCGTGGTGCTGGAGGCCGGCAAGCGCTTCGAGATGTCCGACATCGAGAACGATGAGTGGGCCATGTTCAACAAGATCTCCTGGCTCGACAAACGCATCGCCACCGGCGGTTGGGACGTGGCCCGCAACCACCCGAACCTGCCGGCCTGGATCGTCAAGGCGGTGGGCGGCAGCTCGGTGCATTGGGCCGGCGTGGCCCTGCGTTTCCGCGACTTCGAGTTCCGCATGCGCACCGAGAACGGCGACATCAAGGGCGCCAATATGCTCGACTGGCCGATCAGCTACGCGGAGCTGGAGCCCTGGTACGTCAAGGCCGAGAAGCACATGGGCGTGACCGGCCCGAGCACCGGCATGCCGTACCACCAGTGGCACAACTCCTTCAAGGTGCTGGCCACCGGCGCCCAGCGTGTCGGCTACAAGGAAATCCAGTCCGGCCCGATGGCGATCAACACCCAGCCTTATGACAATCGGCCCGGCTGCATGCAGATCGGCTTCTGCATGCAGGGCTGCCGCATCGGCGCCAAGTGGTCGACCCTCTATACGGACATCCCTCGCGCCGAGGCCACCGGCAACTGCGAGGTGCGCCCGCAGAGCATGGCCCTGCGTATCGAGCACGATGCCCGTGGCCGGGTCACCGGGGTGGTCTACGCCGATGCCGAGGGCCGCCAGCAGCGGCAGAAGGCGCGGGTGGTGTGCGTGGCCGGCAACTCCATCGAGTCGCCGCGCCTGTTGCTCAACTCCGAGTCCTCGATGTTCAAGGACGGCCTTGCCAACTCCTCCGGCCAGGTAGGGCGCAACTACATGTGCCACACCACCGCCGGCATCTACGCGGTGCTGCCCAAGCCGGTGCATATGTACCGGGGCACCACCTGCGCCGGGATCATCTCCGACGAGTCCTACAACGACACCTCACGGGGCTTCGTCGGCGGCTACCGCCTGGAGATCCTCTCCCTCGGCCTGCCCTTCATGTCCGCCTTCCTCGACCCGACGCCCCAGGGCTGGGGCCGCGCCCTCACCTCGAAACTGGAGCGCTACGACCACATGTCCGGCGTCTGGCTGTGCGGCGAGGACCTGCCCATGGAGAGCAACCGCATCACCCTGCACGGTACCGAGAAGGACCAGTACGGCCTGCCGATTCCCGTGGTGCACAAGGACGACCACGCCTTCGACAACGCCATGCGCGACCACGGCGTGGAACAGACCCGCAAGTGCTACGAGGCGGTGGGCGCCACCGAGGTGATCCGCCTGCCGTCCTACCCGGCCAGCCACAACATGGGCACCAACCGCATGAGCGCCAAGGCGTCCGACGGCGTGGTGAACAAGTGGGGGCAGAGCCA
This sequence comes from Pseudomonas sp. GCM10022186, assembly GCF_042656385.1. NCBI lineage: Bacteria > Pseudomonadati > Pseudomonadota > Gammaproteobacteria > Pseudomonadales > Pseudomonadaceae > Pseudomonas > Pseudomonas sp. GCM10022186. The sequence continues at coordinate 31,877 of NZ_JBHSOU010000004.1, read as the reverse complement.
CGACATCCCCAACCTGTTCGTCTCCGACGGCAGCCAGTTCACCACCAGCGGCGGGCAGAACCCGACGCTGACCATTGTCGCCCTGGCCCTGCGCCAGGCCGAGCACATCGGCTCGCTGATCAACCAGCGCGCCCTCTGAGGAGCCGATCCCATGACCATACCCAGCAACGACCAGCGCCTCTGGATGTTCGAGCAGATGCTCGTCAGCCGCTACCTGGAAGAGTCCATCGAACGTATCTACATGGAAGGCAAGACTCCGGTCTTCAACATGGCCAACGGGCCCATCCCCGGCGAGATGCACCTGTCCAACGGCCAGGAGCCCTGCGCCGTGGGCGTCTGCGCCCATCTCGAGGCCGGCGACATCGTCACCGCCACCCACCGCCCGCATCACATAGCCGTAGCCAAGGGCGTCGACCTGGACGAGATGGTCGCCGAGATCTTCGGCAAGAAGGCCGGCCTCTCGGGCGGCCGTGGCGGCCACATGCACCTGTTCGATGCGCGGGTGAACTTCTCCTGCTCCGGCATCATCGCCCAGGGCATGGGCCCGGCGGTGGGCGCCGCGCTGTCGCGCCAGCTGCAGGGCAAGCCCGGCGTCGCCGTGGCCTACCTGGGCGAGGGCGCGGCGAACCAGGGCGCCTTCCACGAGACCCTGAACCTGGCGGCGCTGTGGAAGCTGCCGGTGGTCTTCGTCATCGAGGACAACGCCTGGGGCATCTCGGTGGCCAAGGCCGCCTCCACCGCCATCGAGCGCAATTACCTGCGCGCCGCCGCCTATGGCATGCCCGGCGTGTTCGTCCCGGGCAACGACCCCGACGCCATCTTCGCCGCCGCCGGTGAGGCCATCGCCCGTGCCCGCGCCGGGGAAGGCCCGAGCCTGATCGAGATCGAGACCCACCGCCTGGCCGGCCACTTCATGGGCGATGGCGAAACCTACCGCCCGGCCGGCGAAAAGGCCGCGCTGCTGGAGAGGGACCCGATCCCGGCCTACCGCCAGCGGCTTCTGGAGCTGGGAGTGCTGGACGAGATCGGCGCCGCCGCCATCGAGGAACGCGCCCGTGGACGTGTGAACGCCGCAGTGCAGTTCGCCCGCGACAGCGCCTATCCGGCTCCGGAAGAAGCCCTCGACTTCGTCTTCGTCTGAACAGGAATCGCAGTGATGAGCAGCCCAGTGAAAGAACGCAAACTCACCATCGCCCGTGCCATGGCCGAGGCGGTAGCCCAGGAAATGCGCCTCGACCCCCGCGTGTTCGTGATGGGCGAGGATATCGGCCAGCTCGGCGGGGTGTTCGGCAATACCCGTGGCCTGCACGAAGAGTTCGGCAGCGCGCGCATTCGCGACACGCCGATTTCGGAAACCGCCTTCATCGGCGCCGCCGTGGGCGCGGCTTCCGACGGCATGCGGCCGATAGTCGAACTGATGTTCGTCGACTTCTTCGGCGTGTGCATGGACGCCATCTACAACCTGATGGCGAAGAACACCTACTTCTCCGGCGGCAAGGTCAGCGTGCCCATGGTGCTGATGGCCTCCACCGGTGCCGGCTATTCCGACGCCGGCCAGCACTCCCAATGCCTCTACGGCACCTTCGCCCACCTGCCGGGCATGAAGGTGGTGGTGCCGAGCAACGCCTATGACGCCAAGGGCCTGATGACGGCCGCCATCCGTGACGACAACCCGGTGGTCTACCTGTTCCACAAGGCCTTGCAGGGCATGGGCTGGCTGGGCACCGAGAAGGGCGCCACCGTGGCCGTGCCGGAAGATCCCTATACGGTCGAGATCGGCAAGGCGAAGACGGTGCGCGAGGGCCGCGATGTCAGCATCGTCAGCCTCGGCGCCGGTGTGCATCACGCCCTGCGTGCCGCCCAGCAGCTGGAGCAGCAGGGCGTCAGCGCCGAGGTGGTGGACCTGCGCAGCCTGGTGCCGCTGGATCGCGAGCACGTCATCGAGTCGGTGCGCAAGACCGGCCGCCTGATCGTGGTCGACGAGGACTACCACAGCTTCGGCGTCAGCGGCGAAATCATCGCCAGCGTCGTCGAGCACGATATCCGCATGCTCAAGGCACGCCCGCAGCGGGTGGCCTTCCCGGATATCCCGATCCCCTTCACACCGCCCATGGAGCAGTGGGCACTGCCTTCGGCGGCGAAGATAGTCGCCGCCTACCAGAACCTGAAGAACGAGGAGTAAGCCATGTCCACCCCCATCCTGATCGCCGACGACCTCTGGGAAGGCGATGCCGAAGCCGTGATCACCTCCTGGCTGGTGAGCGATGGCGCCGAGGTCGCCCAGGGCGACCTGGTGGCCGAGATCATGTCCGAGAAGGCGCAGTTCGAGATCGAGGCACCGGCTTCCGGCGTGCTGAAGATTCTCGAAGAAGAAGACGCGGTGGTCGCCAAGGGCGCGACCATCGCCCGTGTGGAGTGAACCATGGGCCAGATGCAGACACCGCCCCCGGGCAGCAGCACGTTGCCGCTCAAGGGCATGCGCAAGATGATCGCTGCGAAGATGAGCGAAAGCCTGCAGACCGCCGCGCAGCTCACCCACCACGCCGAGTGCGAGCTGACCGCACTCCAGGCCCGTCGCGCCGCGCTGAAGGCGGCCGGCGGCCAGGCCTCGCTGCAGGACCTGCTGCTGCACCTGATCATCGCCACGCTCAAGGACCACCCAGCGCTCAACGCCACCCTGGAGGATAACCAGATCATCCGCCATGGCGCGGTGCACCTGGGCCTGGCCATCCCGCTGCCGGATGACCTGCTGGTGGCGCCGGCCCTGTTCGATGCCGACCAGCTCGATCCGGACGGGCTGGCTGCCGCGCGTCGCGCCCTGGTGGACAAGGCCCGGGCCGGCAAGCTGTCGGTGAAGGAACTGACCGGCGCCACGGTGACGGTCTCCAACCTGGGGCTCTCGCGGGTGCGTTTCTTCACCCCCATCCTCAACGTGCCGCAGGTGGCCATCATCGGCATCGGCGGCAGCCAGCGGCGACTGCAGCGGGAGGCCGATGGCAGCCTGGCGGAACGGGAGTTCATGGGCCTGTCGCTGACCTTCGACCACCGGGCGGTGAACGGCGCTCCGGCGGCGGACTTCCTCGACGACCTGTGCCGGCGGATCGAGGGAGGCGAGCCGTCATGAGCCCGGTCTGGCGCCTCAGTGTCGAGGCCGGCCTGGAGGCCGAGCGGCAGCTGCTGGATCGCGTACACGCGGGCGAGGAAGAGTGGGGCGTGCTGTTCTGGCGCCCCTCCGACTTCGCCGTGGTGATGCCACGCCGCCTGAGCCGGTTGCCGGGATTCCTCGCCGCCGACATCGGCTGCGCGGCCCTGGGTTGGCCCATCGCCCTGCGCGACACCGGTGGCGAGCCGGTGCCGCAGTCCCCGGCGGTGCTCAACGTGGCCCTGGCCTATGCCGTGCCGGCGCAAGAGGATGAGCAGGGGCGGATCGAAGCCGCCTACCTGCGCCTGTGCGAGCCGATCTGCCAGTGGCTGCGCGGGCTGGGCCTGGTTCCCGGGCTGGGTGAGGTGGCGGGGGCATTCTGCGACGGCCGCTTCAATGTCACCCTGGGCCGGCGCAAGCTGGTGGGCACCGCCCAGCGCTGGCGCCGGCGGGCGGCCGACGGGCGCATGGTGGTGCTGGTGCACGGCGCCATCCTGCTGGAGGATCAGCGGGGCATCATGGTCGAGGCGGTCAATCGCTTCTACCAGGGCTGCGGGCTGGAGCAGCGCTGCCTGGCCAGCAGCCATGTGGCGCTGGAAGAGTGGGTAACGCCGGCCTGGCCGGCGCTGGAAGGCCTGGGCAGCCGGTTCGTCGAGCCCTGGCCTTCAGGCCTCCCTCAGATTTCCACCTGCGTGCCCAGTTCGATCACACGGTTAACCGGCAGCTGGAAGTAGCGCATGCTGCTGTTGGCGTTCTTGTGCAGGAAGGCGAACAGGCCTTCTCGCCAGAGCGCCATGCCCAGTTGCTTGCTGGGGATCACCGTTTCCCGGCTGAGGAAGTAGGTGGTGCGCATGGGGGCGAGGTCCAGGCCCTCGACACGGCATTGCTGGAGCGCCTCCGGCACATTGGGCTCCTCCATGAAACCGAAGTGCAGCAGCACGCGGAAGAAACCGTCGCCGTAGGGGGTCACTTCCAGGCGCTGGTCGTCGGCGATGCGCGGCGTATCCCGGGTCACCACCGTCAGCAGCAGCACCTGCCGGTGCAGCACCTGGTTGTGCAGCATGTTGTGCAGCAGGGCATGGGGCACCGCATCGGGGCTGGCGCTGAGGAAGATCGCCGTGCCGTCAACGCGATGGGGCGGCTGCAGGCTGATGCTGTCGATGAAGATGCGCAGGGGCAGGGCGGTTTCGTCCAGGCGCTCGATGAGGATGCGCTTGCCGCTCTTCCAGGTGGTCATCATCACGAAGAGGATCACCCCGGCGATCACCGGGAAGGCGCCGCCCTGGAAGATCTTCGGCACGTTCGCCGTGAAGAACAGCCCGTCCACCACGAGGAAGCCCAGCAGCAGCGGCACCGCCAGCCAGCGCGGGGCCCGCCACAGCAACAGCATCACCGCCGAGACCAGCAGGGTGTCGATCAGCATGGTGGTGGTCACCGCCACGCCATAGGCCGCGGCCAGGGCGCTGGAGGAGCCGAAGCCGATCACCAGCAGGACCACGCAGGTCATCAATGCCCAGTTCACCACGCCGATGTAGATCTGGCCCTGTGCGGCACTGGAGGTGTGCTGGACCTGCATGCGCGGGATGTAGCCCAGTTGAATGGCCTGCTGGCTCAGGGAGAAGGCGCCGGAGATCACCGCCTGGGAGGCGATGATGGTGGCCAGGGTCGCCAGGCCGATCATCGGCAGCAGCGCCCATTCCGGGGCGAGCAGGTAGAAGGGGTTGCGCGCGGCCGCCGGGTTTTCCAGTAGCAGCGCGCCCTGGCCGAAGTAGTTCAGCACCAGGCCGGGCAGCACCAGGGAGAACCAGGCCCGGGCGATGGGGGTACGCCCGAAGTGGCCCATGTCGGCATACAGGGCTTCGGCGCCGGTCAGGGCCAGTACCACGGCACCGAGTATGGTCACGCCGATGCCCGGATGGGCCAGGAAGAAGTTCACCGCCCACCAGGGGTTGATCGCCTGCAGCACCTCGGGACGCTGGGCGATGCCGTGGATGCCGAGCACGCCCAGCACCACGAACCAGAGCACCATCACCGGGCCGAAGAGGATGCCGATGCGCGCCGTGCCGTGCTTCTGCAGCAGGAACAGGCCGATCAGCAGCACCACCGTGATCGGTACCACCCAGTGGCCGACGCCGGGCAGGGCGACATCCAGGCCCTCGACGGCGGAAAGCACCGAAATCGCCGGGGTGATCATGCTGTCGCCGTAGAACAGTGCGGTGCCGAACAGCCCGAACAGCACCAGCAGCCCGCTGAGCCGCGGGTACGCGGCAGTGGCGCGGCGGGCCAGGGCGGTCAGCGCCATCACGCCGCCTTCGCCGCCGTTGTCCGCGCGCAGCATGAAGGTCACGTACTTGAGCGACACCACCCAGAGCAGCGACCAGAGGACCAGGGAGAGGATGCCGAGCACGCCCTCGGGATTGACCTGCACACCGTAGTGGCCGGCGAACACCTCCTTGAGGGTGTACAGCGGGCTGGTGCCGATATCGCCATAGACCACGCCGACGGCCGCCACGAGCAGGCCGAAGGACGAGGGGCGGGCGTGAGAATGGGCCTGGGGCTCCAGGGTTCCAGAACTCATCGATTCACTCCTGGGAAAACGTTGAGGCGCAGGGGGCATTGCGGCGATCGCGGTATCGGGGGACATGCAGCGTGGGCCGGGCATGGTGCCTGCCACAGACGGGCGTCAAGTATCCCGCCTGCCCAGGCCAGGCGGCGTAAAAAATGCGTAAAAAAGCGACGCGCCTGGCGACGTGCGCTACGGCGTCCAGTTCACGTGGTGCTCGTCGAGGTAGGCGTCGACGGCTGCCCCGACCGTGGGGTGGAAGACTTCGGCGCCTATGTGCTCCAGCACCTCCAGGCGCAGCAGTTTGTCCTTCACCGGGTCCTTCATCTCCGCGAAGCGCAGTTCGATGCCGGCGGACCTCAGCGACTGTTCCAGCTCCACCAGCATGTCGGCGGAGGTCACATCCACACTGGTGACCGGCTCCGCCGCGACCACCACCCGGCGCACCGGTGTCTGCGACTGGGCGACGGCGTCCAGGATGCAGTTCTGGAACAGCTCGGCGTTGGCGAAGAACAGCGGCGCGTCCCAGCGGAACAGCAGCAGGCCCGGTACGCGGCGAGCGTGAGGGTAGCGGGAGACGTCGTGGTAGCCGCGAATGCCGTCCACGCGGCCGAGCACGGCGTAATGCGGGCGCCAGCCGTCCCAGAGGAATTCGATCACCGCCACCACCACCGCCAGGCCGATGCCCGGCACCGCACCGAGCACCGCGACACCGACGAAGCAGGTGAACGACAGCCAGAACTCCCATTGCTGGATGCGATAGATGCGCTTGAGGTCCTTGAACTCGAAAAGCCCGATGGCGGCCGCGATCACCACGGCAGCGAGGGCGCTGTTGGGCAGGTTGCGCAGCAGGTCGGGGGCCAGCAACAGCAGCAGTGACACGCCCAGGGCACCGAACACACCGGTGAGCTGGGTCCGCGAGCCCGCCGCCTCGGCCACCGGCGTGCGCGAGGAGCTGCTGCTGATGGGGAAGCCCTGGAACAGACCCGCCGCCAGGTTGGCGGCGCCGAGGCCGACCATTTCCTGGTTCGGGTCCACCGGGGTGCGGGTCTTCGCCGCATAGGCGCGGGACAGCACACTGGTATCGGCGAAGGACACCAGGGCCACGGCGAACCCGCCCACCAGCACCGTTACCAGGTCGCCCGGCTGCAACCAGGGAAAGGCGAAGCTCGGCAGCCCTTCGGGTACCGCACCCAGGACCTTCACGCCGTGGGTAGTGCCGAGGTCCAGGCCGCCCACCACCAGGGTGGCCGCCACCACGGCGACCAGGATGCCGGGCACCCGCTCGAAGCGCTTGAGCAGGAGAATCAGCGCCAGGGTGCCGGCGCCCACGGCGAAGGCGGCCCAGTTGGCCTGTTCTGCCATCAGCGCCCTTGCCAGCGCCAGGATGTCCCGCAGCGGGCCGGCGCTGTCGACGGACACACCGAACAGTTTGGGCGTCTGGCTGATCAGCACGGTGAAGGCGATGCCGTTCATGTAGCCATAGCGGATCGGCTTGGACAGCAACTCGGTGATGAAGCCCAGGCGCAGCAGCCCGGCGCCGATGCAGACCAGGCCGGAGACCAGCGCCATGGCGCTGGCGACGGTGATGGCGCGCACCGGGTCGCCCGCCGAGAGAGGCAACACCACGGCGAGGATGATGGCGGCCAGGGCCGAATCCGGCCCGAGTACCAGGATGCGGCTGGGGCCGAACAGGGCATAGGCCAGGAGCGGCACTATGGTGGCGTAGAGGCCGTAGATGCCCGGTACGCCGGACGCCTCGGCATAGGCGATGCCCACCGGCACCAGCATGGTGGTCAGCACCAGGCCGGCGACCAGGTCCTTCGGCAGCCAGGCGGGCTGGTACTCGCGCAGCAGCCTCAGCCCGGGCAGCCAGCGCTTCCAGCCAGACCGGAGAGTGGATGTGCGATCCGGATCCACGGGCTGGTTGGACAGGGCGTCTTTCATGGGCTGCTCCCGGTGCGGTTCATGAGGACACCAACGGGCCGGCTGTGAAGCCGGAGGCCAGTGCGGACGACACACCGGGCGACCCGCCAGTGGAAGTTATTTCACAAGGATGATTGGCGGATGCTAGCCCACTTATGCGCGTTTGGAATGGCGCCATTCGATCATGTCGAGTGTCCGCTGTTTTCCATCGGTGCCAGGGCAGGGAGTCCCCCTCGAAATCGACGAGCGCAAGCCGCCATCCGGCCTCGCTGCCGTCCGACGCCAGCCCCTTGTCGGAGGAAAAGGGCCTTGCTAGCTTGACTTTGTAGTCAGACGCCTGGCGAGGAGGTGCGTCATGAGCGTTAACACCCTGGGCATCATCATCATCGCTTGCCTGATCCTCCTGTGCATCGGCATGGCGCTATGGAGCAACCGGCCCGCCATCAAGTCGTGGCTGGATCACCACCACTGGCATTGGCCGCATTTCCGTTGAAGTCCGCCCGCAGGGCTGCGTCAGGCTTCATCCCAGGTCGCCAGCTTGTGCTGGAAGCTTTCCAGGAACACGCTCTCGGCGATGGTCATCTTCTGCTCGCGGTTCCACAGCAGGAAGATGTCGACGTCGACGATGCCTTCGGCCGGTGGCAGCCGCCACAGCCCCGGAACCGCGAAGGTGAGGCCTCTATGGCGGCAATGGCGCCGGAGGAACCGGCGCCAAGGGGCAGCCTCATGACTTGCTGGCCTGGCGCTGCGGCACCGGTGCATTGGGCAAGGGCACGCCCTTGGGCCAGAGCAGCCAGATCTGGCCCTGCTGCTTCATGTTGCCGGCCAGTTCGCCGGCTTCGGCGCCCGTGCCCCAGAACAGGTCGGCGCGCACTTCGCCGGCGATGGCGCCACCGGTGTCCTGGGCTGCCACCGGGCGGATCACCGGGCTGCCGTCGGGGCGGGTGGTGGAGAGCCAGAGCAGGCTGCCGAGCGGGATCACCTTGCGGTCGATGGCAACGCTGTAGCCGGCGGTCAGCGGCACGTTGAGGGAACCGCGCGGGCCTTCGTTGCTGTCCGGGTTGAGGCCGAAGAATACATAGCTGGGGTTGCTCGCCAGGAGTTCGGGGACCCGCTGCGGGTTGGCTTTGGCCCAGTCGCGGATCTTGCCCATGCTGACTTCTTCCTTCTTCAGCTGACCCTGTTCGACCAGCCAGCGGCCCACGGGTCGATAGGGGTGGCCGTTCTGGTCGGCGTAGCCGATGCGCAGCTGGCGGCCGCTGTCCAGCTGGATGCGGCCGGAGCCCTGGATCTGCAGGAACTGCAGGTCCATCGGGTCGCTCAGCCAGGCCAGCACGGGGGCGTCGATGCCGTTGCTGCGGATGGCGGCGGCATCGTCATAGGGCTTGAGCACACGGCCTTCCAGGCGGCCACGCAGGCGCTTGCCCTTGAGTTCGGGGTAGAGGCCATCGAGGGCCACCACGATCATGTCCTCGGGAATACCGTACACCGGCACGGGGGTCCGTTCGCTGTGCTCCAGGCTGCCGGTGTAGACCGGTTCGTAGTAGCCGGTGATCAGGCCCTGGGGGCTGTTGCGCGCGTTGCGCAGGCTGTAGACCTCCAGCTGGGCCTTGAACCAGGCGCGGATCGCCGTGGGGTCTTCCGCCACCTGGCCGGCGCTGGCGCAGGTGGCCGCCCAGACCGGGTCCCTGGCCAGCCGGGCGCAGGCCGAGCGCCAGGCGCGGAAGCCGGCCAGCAGGTCAGGGTCGCTGGTGGCGGGCAGTTCTTCCCAGCTCGCCCTGGTGTAGGTATCGACCTTGGGCGGCTCGGGTTTCTCGGGTTCCTTGTCGCAACCGGCGACCAGGGCGAGCAGGGCGGCGACGCACAGCGCCAGCTGGCCCCGGCGGAAGAGGGGGGCAATCACGTGTTGATGATCCTGGTGGGTGATCCGGAGCCGGCTAGCTTGGTGAATGGTGGCGCCAAGGTCAAATCAAAGTGCCCGATGCATTGATCCAAGCCACTGAAATCAAAAGGAAATAATCATCTAATAGGGTGCTCGCAGCTTTTGGAGGGATCCCTGTGGTGACTCGTACCCTGAAAAACTTTCGCAAGACCCTGGATGCGGTAGCCATGAATAACGAGGCCGCCGCCATCGCCGTGATGCGCGCCGCCGACCGCATTGGCGACCAGGCGCTGAAGCAGCAGCTGTTCAATGTGATCCAGCGGATGAACCAGGATGCCGCCGAGCTGCGCGTGGTTCGCGATCACGTCTGAGGGCGACTTCCCCCATTTGTATGAAATTGCTACTTGACCTGAAGGACCCGGTCCCTCTAGATTGCCCGCCATGACTAAATCCCCTTGGTTGTCCGGCCCCGCGATTATTACCGCCATTCCAGCAGTGGCGGGTTAGCCGACGACCAAACAGAAACCCGCCCTCGAGGCGGGTTTCTTCCTTCTGTCTCCTGGGCGAATAAATCGAAACCAGGAGCCCAGCATGACCACCTTCACCGCCCAACCCGCCGACCCACTCACCGAGCGCCCGCTGGATGAACGCGACGGCCTGCTCAAGCACTACGTGCGCAAGATCCTCGCCGCACCGGTGTACGACGTCGCCATCGAGACCCCCTTGCAGCCGGCGCGCCAGCTCGGCGAGCGACTCGGCAACCAGGTACTGCTCAAGCGCGAGGACCTGCAGCCGGTCTACTCCTTCAAGATCCGCGGTGCCTACAACCGCGTGGTGCAGTTGAGTGCCGAGGAACGCGCCCGTGGGGTGATCGCGGCTTCGGCCGGCAACCATGCCCAGGGCCTGGCGCTGGCGGCGCGCGAGCTGGGCGTGCAGGCCACCATCGTGATGCCGCGAACCACCCCCGAGCTGAAGGTGCAGGGCGTGCGTTCCCGTGGGGGCAGGGTGGTGCTCCATGGCGATGCCTTCCCGGACGCCCTGGCCCATGCATTGAAGCTGGCGGAGGAACAGCAGCTGACCTTCGTACCACCCTACGACGACCCGGACGTGATCGCCGGCCAGGGCACCGTGGCCATGGAAATCCTCCGCCAGCATGCGGGACGGCTGGATGCCATCTTCGTGCCGGTGGGGGGCGGCAGCCTGATCGCCGGCATCGCCGCCTACGTGAAGTACTTGCGTCCCGAGGTGAAGGTGATCGGCGTCGAACCGGAAGGCTCCAACTGCCTGCAGGCCGCCCTCGCCGCGGGCGAGCGGGTGGTGCTCAGCCAGGTGGGCCTGTTCGCCGATGGCGTCGCCGTGGCGCAGATCGGCGCCCACAACTTCGAGGTCTGCCGGCACTTCGTCGATGAGGTGCTGACGGTGAGCGCCGACGAAATCTGCGCGGCGATCAAGGACATCTACGACGACACCCGCTCCATCACCGAACCGGCCGGCGCCCTGGCCGTGGCCGGGATCAAGAAGTATGTCGAGCGCGAAGGCGTGCGCGAGCAGACCCTGGTGGCCATCGATTCCGGCGCCAACATCAATTTCGACCGCCTGCGCCACGTGGCCGAGCGCGCCGAACTGGGGGAGAAGCGCGAAGCCATCATCGCCGTGACGCTGCCCGAGCGGCCGGGGGCCTTCAAGGCCTTCTGCCAGGCGCTGGGTCGACGCCAGATCACCGAGTTCAACTACCGCTACAACTCCGGGGACGAGGCGCACATCTTCGTTGGCGTCCAGACCCACCCGCTGACCGATCCGCGCGCGGCGCTGGTGGAGAGCCTGCAGGCCCAGGGCTTTCCGGTGCTGGACCTGACCGACAACGAAATGGCCAAGCTGCACATCCGCCATATGGTCGGTGGCCGTGCCGCGTACATCGGTGAGGAAAAGCTGTTCCGCTTCGAATTCCCCGAGCGCCCCGGCGCCCTGTTCAACTTCCTCGACAAGCTCGGAGGGCACTGGAACATCACCCTGTTCCACTACCGCAACCATGGCGCCGCCGATGGCTGCGTGCTGGCCGGGCTGGAGGTGCCGGAGGATGAAGGCCACCTGATCCACGAGGCACTGGACGAGATCGGCTATCCCTATCGGGACGAGAGCGACAACCCGGCCTGCCGGCTGTTCCTCGGCTGATCCCCCCTCGGTGAAGGACAGGGTCCGCACAGTGTCCTCGTAGGGTGGACAACGCTCTTTTTGTCCACCAATCGAAGCCGGGCCGGGCACCGTTGGTGGATGTAAAGAGCGACATCCACCCTACGCACTAGCGATGCTTCTCTGTAGGGGCGAATTCATTCGCCAAGGGCAACGCAGTTGCCCCCTTGGAGTCCGAAGGGCGCACCTATGGTCCGCCTGGCGATTGAAATCGCCCCCACGATCCTGTTCGCTCCTCCGCAATAAAGGCATGTCAGACAAATCCGACAAAAGCGATGTTAGCGCTAACAAGGTGGTGTTAGAGTAGCGCCCATTCCTGATCGACATCCTTTGGAGGACTGCCCATGTTGACCTGCGGAGAACTGCTGGTTGAGCTGCTGGAAGGCTTTGGCGTGGATACCGTCTTCGGTATTCCTGGCGTGCACACCGTGGAGCTGTATCGCGGCCTGCCCAATACCGCCATCCGCCACATCACCCCGCGCCACGAGCAGGGCGCCGGCTTCATGGCCGACGGCTACGCCCGCGTTTCCGGCAAGCCGGGCGTGTGCTTCATCATCACCGGCCCGGGCATGACCAACATCACCACCGCCATGGGCCAGGCCTACGCCGACTCCATCCCCATGCTGGTGATCTCCAGCGTCAACAACCGCGAGCAACTGGGCATGGGTGGCGGCCGCCTGCACGAGCTGCCGTCCCAAAGCAACCTGGTATCCGGCGTCGCCGCCTTCAGCCATACCCTGATGCGCCCGGACGAGCTGCCGGAAGTGCTGACCCGCGCCTTCGCCGTGTTCAACGGCGCTCGCCCGCGCCCGGTGCACATCGAGATCCCGATCGACGTGATCACCGCCCCGGCCGATCACGTCCGCCGCAAGCTCGGCGCGCTGCCGAGCCGCCCGGCCCCGGCCGCCGACGCCATCGCCGCTGCCGCCGAACTCCTGAAGAACGCCCAGCGCCCGCTGGTGCTGCTGGGTGGCGGCTGCGCCGATGCCGGCGCCGAAGCCCAGCGCCTGGTGGAGGCCCTGGATGCGCCCACCGCCTACACCATCAATGCCAAGGGCGTGCTGCCCAAGGGCCACCCGCTGGCCCTGGGCTGTAACCAGGCCTGGGTGCCAGTGCGGCAGATGGTGCTGGAGTCCGACGTGATCCTGGCGGTCGGCACCGAACTGGGCGAGACCGACTACGACGTGGTGTTCGATGGCAACTTCCGCATCGAGAGCACCCTGATCCGCGTCGACATCGATGCCGAGCAATTGAACCGCAACTACCCGGCGGACCTGGCGATCCTCGGTGATGCGCGCCTGGCCCTGGCCGCCCTCGCCGATGCCCTTGGCAATAGCGACTCCTTCAGCGCCGACAGCGCGGGCTCCAAACGCGCCGCCGCCGTGCGCGAGCAACTGGACGCCCAGTGGCCGGAAGCCTGGAATGGCCAGCGCAAGGTTCTGGAAACCCTGCAGCGGACCCTGCCGGACCTGATCGTGGCCGGTGACTCGACCCAGCCGGTGTACTCCGGCAACCACCTGTTCGAGGCCACCCGCCCGCGCAGCTGGTTCAACTCCGCCACCGGCTACGGCACCCTCGGCTACGGCCTGCCGGCGGCCGTGGGCGCCAAGCTGGCCGCGCCGGAGCGCCCGGTGATCGCGCTGATCGGCGACGGCGGCATCCAGTTCACCCTGCCGGAACTGGCCTCGGCCGTGGAAGCCGGCGCGCCGATCATCGTGCTGCTGTGGAACAACAGCGGCTATGGCGAGATCAAGCGCTACATGCAGAACCGCGACATCCCCACCATCGGCGTCGACATCTACACCCCGGACTTCCAGGGCCTGGCCCGTGCCTTCGGCTGCAACGCCGGGAAGGCCGAGAGCCTGGAACACCTGGCCGAGCTGCTGCAGACCGCCGCCAAGGCCGACCGCCCGACGCTGATCGAGGTGTGGGAGCACGCGGAGTTCCTCGCCTGACCCAGGCGCGGCGCCCGCTTTTCTGTGGGGGCGATTTCAATCGCTATGCGGACCGCAGGTTCGCCTTTCGAATTTCCGGGGGCAGCTGCGCTGCCCTTCGCGAATGAATTCGCCCCCACAAGAGCGGTGCATGTGTTGCCCGGAGGCTGATGTAGGGATAATGCCCCTCCCCGATAGGCGCCAGAGGCCAGGATGTCCACCAAGAACAAAGCCGCCACCCTGCAGGATGTCGCCCGCCTCGCCGGGGTTTCCGGCATGACGGTGTCGCGGGCCCTGTCCAAGCCGGACATGGTCTCCGAGCGAACCCGGCAGAAGGTCGAGCAGGCGGTGCGCGAGCTGGGTTATGTGCCCAACCTGGCCGCCAGCCAGCTGGTGACCCGGCGCAGCGGCATCATCGGGGCGCTGATCACCACCATCACCAATCCCATCCTCGCCACCACCATCGAGATCCTGCAGCAGGGCCTGGCCAGGGCCGGCTACCACCTGCTGATCGGTGAAACCCGTTTCTCCCAGGAGGAGGAGGGCAAGCTGCTGCGGGCTTTCCTCGGCCGCCAGCTGGATGGCCTGATCCTCGCCTACGGCTACCACGCGCCGGAAACCCTGGAACTGCTGCAAGCCACCGATATCCCGCTGATCGAACTCTGGGACCTGCCCGAGGGCGAGGCGCCGCGCCAGCCCGTAGGCCAGGTGGTGGGCTTCTCCAACTGGGCCGCCGGTGCCGCCGCCGGACGCCACCTGGTGGAATGCGGCTATCGCAGACCGGCGTTCTTCGGCTACGACGACGATCGGGAGAACCTGCGCTTCGCCGGCTTCCGTGAGGCGGTGCTGGCCGGACTGGGGATCGAGCCCCTGCGCCTGAACACCTCACCGGTACCGCATATCGACGACGGCGTGGAGGTTATCCAGCGCTATGCACGGGGCGAGATCGATTGCGATGGCGCCTTCTTCACCAACGACATGCCCGCCATCGGCGCGCTCTTCACCTGCCAGCGGCTGGGCATCCGCGTGCCGGACCAACTCGGCATCTGCGGCTTCGGCGACCTGCCCATCGCGCGGGTGGCGATGCCGTCGCTGACCACCGTGCGCATACCCGCCGAGCGGGTGGCCAACTCCACGGTGGAGCTGCTTTGCCAGCGCATCCGTGGCGAGCAGTCCTGGGAGGCACTGGTGGATGTGGGTAGCGAGCTGGTGGCGCGGGAATCCACTGCGCTCGGGCGGTTGTAGGGGCACCCTCCTTGTAGGGGCGAATTCATTCGCCAAGGGCAGCTTAGCTGCCCCTCCCAGGGGCAAAGGGCAGACCTTCGGCCTGCTTGGCGAATGAATTCGCCCCTACAGGTTATTCGCCCGTGAGCAGCCACTGCGCAAAGGTCCTGACATTGGCATCCCTGCATCCCTCCGGCATCACCAGGTAATAGTCCCCGCACACCAGGGG
The DNA here is from genome assembly GCF_042656385.1 of Pseudomonas sp. GCM10022186. Taxonomy (NCBI): domain Bacteria; kingdom Pseudomonadati; phylum Pseudomonadota; class Gammaproteobacteria; order Pseudomonadales; family Pseudomonadaceae; genus Pseudomonas; species Pseudomonas sp. GCM10022186. The sequence continues at coordinate 16,787 of NZ_JBHSOU010000004.1, read as the reverse complement.
GTCGGCGCTGGCAACCACCAGCTGACCATCTTCCAGCTCCGGTGCCACGAAATAGCGCGGCAGCACCGTGATCCCCAGCCCGTGCAGGGCGGCGTCGAGGACGAACTGGAAATGCTCCAGGCGCTGGCCGGGCAGGGCGTCGATTTCCCGTGGCGACAGCCCCGCGTCCAGCAGCCAGAGCTGGGTGGAAGACTTGCCCAAGGCAGCCAAGGCGCTGTGGTGGAGCAGGGGGTAGCGCAGGATGTCGCGTCGTTCCATCACCGGGCCGTGGCGCTGCAGCAATTCCGGGGTACAGACGGCGACCATCTCGCCGCCCATCAGCCGGCGTGCCTCGAAGCCCGGCCAATGGCCGTCGCCAAAGAGGATGGCCAGGTCGAAACCTTCCAGTTGGTCGTAGAGCCGGTGCAGGTCGTTCATCACCTGCAGCTCGATGTCCGGGTGCAACTGCCCGAAGGCCTTGAGCTTCGGCAGCAGCCAGCGGGTGGTGAGGGAGGGCTCGGCGCCGATTCGCAGGCGCCCGGAGCGGCTGGCGGCGACCCGCTGGGTGGCGGCTTCCAGCTGGTCCAGCAGGGGGCTGATCTCCTCCACGTAGCGCCGTCCATCCTCGGTCAGCAACAGGCGCTGGCGCACCTTCTCCACCAGAGGGCGGCCGAGCAGCTCCTCGAGGTTCTTGATCTGCCGGCTCACCGCGCCCTGGGTCAGGCTGAGCTCCTCGGCCGCCCGGGTGACGCTCATGTGCCGGGCGAAAGCGGCGAAGCAGGTCAGGGAGATCATGCTGGGGAGTCGGCGCATGGCAGTTCATTACGTTTTGGAATGAGTGTCGGCAAGATAAATCGATATCCCGTGGCCAACAAGCGGCTCTAGTCTCCGCCCGATCACAACACATGCCTGCGGGAGACCCGATGAACGCCACAGAACAACAACTGCGCACCGACCTGGCCGCCGCCTACCGGCTGCTGGACCTGAACGGCTGGAGCGACCAGGTCTTCACCCATATCTCGGTACGCCTGCCCGGGGGCGAGCCGGCCTTCCTGATCAACCAGTACGGCCTGCGTCCGGAGGAAGTCACCGCCTCCAACCTGGTGCCCATCGACGTCGAGGGGAACAAGCTGGAGCCCAGTGCGCCGGAAGTGAACCCCGCCGGTTTCACCATCCATAGCGCCATCCACATGCATCGCCATGACGCCGTCTGTGTGATGCACACCCACACCATGGCCGGCATGGCGGTGGCGGCGCTGGAAGAGGGCCTGCTGCCGTTGAACCAGACCAACATGACCTTCCATGACCGGCTCGCCTACTACGACTACGAAGGCGTGCCCCTGGACCTGGAGGTGCGCGGGCGCATCGTCGCCGCCCTGGGCAGCCGCAAGGCCATGATCCTGCGCAACCATGGCCTGCTCACCGTGGGGCGCAGCGTGGCCGAGGCCTACTTCCTGATGTACTACCTGGACCAGGCCTGCCGCATCCAGCTGGAAGCCATGAAGGCCGGCCGGCCGCTGATCGTGCCGGATCACCAGGCTTGCGAGTTCACCGCGCGCCAGCTGAACAACGAGCGCTATCACCTGGAGAGCGTGGACCTGGTGTGGCAGGCGGAGCTGCGCCGGCTGGAGCGGATCGATCCGTCGTTCCGGGATTGAGGTTGTAGTGGCTTTTCCTTGTAGGGGCGAATTCATTCGCCAAGGGCGGCGAAGCTGCCCCTGTCGAGGCCGGAGGGCGAACCTGCGGTCCGCTTGGCGAATGAATTCGCCCCTACAGGTTTGTGCCCCGGCGTGACCACGAAAAAAAGCCCGGATTCTCATCCGGGCTTTTTCCATCAGGCCGGCGCAGCCGCCGTTCCCGCCGTCTGCCTGGCCTTGCGCGCCGCCAGGTACTGCAACAGCAGCCGCGCGCAGAGCACCAGCAGGGTCAGGCCGATCAGCAGCACCGAGATGGCCGCCACGCTGGGGTCGACGTTGTCCCGCAGGCCGCCCCAGATGCGTCGGGGCAGGGTGTTGACGTCGACGCTGGTGATGAACAGGGTCACCGCCACTTCCTCCCAGGACAGCGCGAAGCTCAGCAGGGCGGTGGAGGCGATGCCCAGCTTGAGGTTCGGCATCACCACCAGGAAGGTGGTCTGCATCAGGCTGGCGCCGAGGTTGCGCGAGGCCAGTTCGATGCGCCGATCGATCTGGCTCAGCGCCACCAGCATGGTCACCACGCCGTAGGGCACCACCATCACCACGTGGGCGATGATCACGCCGGGGATGGTGTCGTAGCCGAAGCCGGGGGCGATGCGGCCGAGGTTGGTCTCCATGAAGTAGAGCACCAGGGCCGAGATCACCGGCGGAATGGCCATCGGCAGCAGCACCAGGCCGATCAGCAGGGTGGCCAGGCGCGAGCGCAGGTACCAGATGCCGAGGCTGAAGCTCACCGCCAGGGCGGTGGCGATCAGGCTGGTGGCAAACGCGATGCCCAGGCTCTGGAGGATGCTCGCCATCCACTCCGGGTTGCCCAGCAGGGCCTCGTAGTGGCGCAGCGACCAATCGCCCTTGGGCATCGACAGGTAGCGCTTGTTGGTGAAGGACACCGGGATGACTGTCAGCAGCGGGAACAGCATGAAGGCCATGGCGACCGTGGCCAGCAGGCGGGTGGAAAGGCCGGTTTTATGTGTGTTCATGATCGATCAGCCCACCAGTCGGTTGACACGGGTTATGCGCAGCAGCAGCCAGATCAGCGCGCTGACCAGGGCCAGCAGGACCACGCTGAGGGCGGCGCCCAGGCCCCAGTTGCTGGTCTGGAACATCTGCAGGAAGACGTACTCGGCGATCATCACCGTCTGCCCGCCGCCCAGCAGCACCGGGGTGATGAAGAAGCCCAGGCAGAACACGAAGACCATGATGAAGGCGCCCAGCAGGCCCGGCACGGTCTGCGGCAGCAGCACCTGCCAGAAGGTGCGCAGCGCGCCGGCGCCGAGGCCGCGGGAGGCCAGCAGCACGCGCTGGTCGAGCTGGCGCATGCTGGAGAGCAGCGGGAACAGGGCGTAGGGAATCATGAAGTGGAGCATGCCGATGACCACGCCGGTTTCGTTGCGGGTCAGCTGCAGCGGCGAGTCGATCAGGCCCAGGCCCATCAGCCCGCCGTTCAGCACGCCGTTGCCACGCAGGGCGATCAGCCAGCCGAAGGCCCGCACCAGCACCGAGATCCAGAACGGGATGAAGATGCAGATCTCCACCATGCGTTGCCAGAACGGCGGGCTGAACACCCAGCAGTAGGCCAGCAGGTAGCCGATGACCAGCGCCAGGGTGCTGACCGTCAGGCACAGGCGCAGGGTGCGCCAGAGCATGTCGTGGATCGCCGGGTCGGTGGCGATGCGCTGGTACTGCTCGATGCCGGGCTCCGGCAGGGTGAAGCTCCAGCCCACCACGCCGAGGAACGGCAGCAGGTAGAAGACCACCAGCAGCAGGGGCAGGGGAATCAGCAGAAGGCTGCGCTCCAGGTTGGCGGAGTGGGTTGTGCTCATGCGCGGCGGCTCACTTGGAAAGGTGGGTCAGGTACTGTTCCAGGGTGCTGGCGTAGTGGTCGGCGTACCACTCCACGTCGAGGAAGATCTGCTTCTTGAAGTTCTCCTCGGAAGCGCAATCGGCTTCACGCTGCTCGGCCGTCATCAGCTTCTGGGTGGCGCTGTTGGACGGGCCGTTGCCCAGCAGCTCGAACAGCTTGAGCTGGCCTTCCGGCTGCAGCGCGTGCTGGATGAAGCGCATGGCCTCCTGGCTGCCGCCGGGGTTGCCGTTGAGTACCGCCCAGCTGCTGGCATTCAGGAACGCATTGTCGTAGCCCCAGCGGATGCGCTCTTCGCTGTCTTCGGCGAGCAGCTTGGCGCGGGTGCTCCAGATGGCGCCCATCGAGACTTCGCCCTCGATCATCAGTTGCTGGCTCTCGGCACCGGAGCTCCAGAAGGACAGGACGTGGGGCTTGATCTCGTCGATCTTGCGCAGGGCGCGCGGCACGTCCAGCGGGTAGAGCTGGTCGGCGGGCACGCCGTCGGCCAGCAGCGCGGCTTCCAGCATGCCGTTCATCCACTTGTAGAGGGTGCGCTTGCCGGGGAATTTCTCGACGTTCCAGAAATCGGCCCAACTGACCGGACCCTGGTCACCGAACTGCTCGCTGTCCCAGGCCATCACATAGCTGAACAGGTAGCCGGCGATGCCATGGTCGTGGGCGAGGGCGGGGGCCACCTGGCCGCGCTGGATGGTGTTGTAGTCCAGGGGCTGGAGGATCTTGTCGCGGCCCAGGGTCATGGCGCTGTAGCTGTCCACGTCGACCACGTCCCAGCTCGGCTTGCCGCTGGCCAGCTGCGAGCGGATGGCGCCTTCGGTGGGGCCGGCGCCGTCGATGCGCACCTGGATGCCGGTGCTCTGGGCGAAACTGTCGGTCCAGGCGCGGCGGAAGGCGTCGAGGGCGTCGCCGCCCCAGTTCACCACCACCAGGGGCTTGCTGTCCGCCGCCCAGCCGATACCGCTGCGCATGGCGAGCGGCGCGGCCGCCAGCAGGCCCATGGCCTGGATGAAGGTGCGGCGGTTGATCTGCCCGCCACGGGCTTTCTCGATGAGGACTTCGATGCAGTCGCGCTGATGTTCCTGGCTCATGGGCAATTCCTCGCGTGGCCCGCCCCACTGGGCGCGGCCGATTGTTGTTGTAGGGAAACGCAGTGGATGGCGTGGCTGCGGCTCAGGCTTCCAGGAGGAAGCTGCGCTGCACCGGCCAGCTCAGCCAGACCGGTGTGCCGCTGGCCAGCTGGGCGCCCGGATGGTTGCCGGGCACCGCCAGGTTGATGGCCGGGGCGTCCTGGCCGAGCTTCAGCGCCAGGTGGGTACTGGCGCCCTGGTAGACCTTCTCGGTGAGGTGCGCGGCGACAACGTTGTGGCCGCTGAGGTCCGGGCGCTCGGTGTGCAGGTCCATGTGCTCGGGACGCACCGCCAGCAGCAGCGGTTGGCTGCCCAGGACTTGCGGGGCGGCGGCGTGCAACTGGTTGTCGCCGCAACGGCCGCTGGCATGGCTGCCATTGCGGGTCACGTCGGCCAGGGGGAAGAGGTTCATCTTGCCGAGGAATTCGGCGACGAAGCGGCTGTTGGGCCTGTCGTAGATGTCTTCCGGGCTGTCGACCTGGGCCAGCCGACCCTGGTTGAAGATGGCGATGCGGGTGGACAGCGCCAGGGCCTCGCCCTGGTCGTGGGTGACGAAGACGAAGCTGGTGCCCACCTGGCGGTGGATGCGCTGCAGCTCCGCCTGGAGTTGTTCGCGGAGGTTCTTGTCCAGGGCGGAAAGGGGTTCGTCGAGCAGCAGCAGGTCGGGCTCGAACACCAGGGCGCGGGCGATGGCGACGCGCTGCTGCTGGCCGCCGGAGAGTTCCGCCGGCTTCTTCTTCATATGGGCGCCGAGGCCCACCACTTCGAGGATGTGCCTGACCCGGCGCTGGCGCTCCTCGGCCTTCACGCCACGGATGCGCAGGGGATAGGCGACGTTGTCCGCCACGCTCATGTGCGGGAACAGGGCATAGCCCTGGAACACCATGCCGAAGTTGCGCTTCTCGGCCGGGCGGCGGCTGATGTCGACGCCGTTTTCCATCAGTTGGCCGGCGGTGGCTTCGAGGAAGCCGGCGAGGATCATCAGCAAGGTGGTCTTGCCCGAGCCGGATGGGCCGAGGAGGGTGAGGAACTCACCCTGGCGGATGTCCAGGTCGATGCCGTCCAGGGCGGTGAAATGTCCGTACTGCTTCCTGATCCCCTGGGCGCTGAGCTGGATGGCCTGACTGCTGGGCACGCTGGTTACTCCCCTTTGTTGTGCTGGGACTCGCAGAGGGGCCCCGGATTGGGTGTTTTGGCCATTATTGTCAAAGCCAGCGCTACAACAATCGATTTATTTCTCCATTAATGTTTAGTTTTTTTGGACATTAATGGGGCTGGATCGGCACCGAACCGTAGGATGGGTGGAGCCTGCGATACCCATCATTCGTGACCGCATGGGTATCGCTCCGCTCCACCCATCCTACGGACTGTCGCTTCAGCGGTTGTCTGACCACAGCTGGGTCGAGGCCTGCAGCTGGGTCTTCACCCAGTTGCCGAAGGCCTGCACGGCCGGGCGCTCGGCCTTCTGCGGGTCGGCCACCAGGTAATAGCCACGGTGGGAATCGATGACGATCTCGAAGGGCCGCACCAGCAGCCCGCGGGCCATGGCGTCGCCGCTGATCAGGTTGTCGCCCATGGCCACGCCCTGGGCGGCGATGCAGGCCGACTGGGCGCAGTGGGCATCGGAGAAGACGATGCCGCTGGCGACATCCACGCGGGATGCGCCCGCGGCGGCAAGCCAGACCCGCCAGTCGCTGTAGTCGGTCATGTGCAGCAGGGGAAAGCCGGCCAGCTCCTGGGGGCTCTTCAGGCCGCCCAGGGCGTTGATCAGGCGTGGGCTGCACACCGGGAAGAAGCGCAGGGCGACGATCTGCTCCACCGTCATGTCCGGCCAGTCGCCGATGCCGTAGGCGATGAACAGGTCGACGTTGGCGTTGCTCACGTCGTCCGGCGAGCGCGGCGAGATCAGCTGCAGCTGGATCTGCGGGTATTCCCGCAGGAATCCGCCGATGTGGTGGCACAGCCAGTAGGTGGCGAAGCCGGGGTTGCAGCTGACGCAGAGGCGCCCGGAGATTTCCTGGTCGTCCAGGCGGCGGCTGGCCTCTTCCAGGTTGGAGAGGATGCGGTGCACCTCGCGGGCATAGCGTTCGCCCCGGTAGGTGAGGCCGATGCCCCGGCCGATGCGCTCGGTGAGCGGGAAGCCCAGGCTCTCTTCCAGGCTGCTGATCTGGTGGCTGATGGCGCTGCGGGTCAGGTTCAGCTCCTGGGCGGCGGCGGACACGCTGCCCAGCCGGGCGACGGCGTCCAGTGCGCGCAGGGCGGTCATCGAGGGAAAGCGCATGGAGGCTCCGGTGTGCAGATTTGAGGTGAAAATATCTAAACATTAGTGGCGAAATAAATCGATTGTTGTATTGCTCGACTCAACAATACTAGGGCCAGCCCGCTCCTGGCCCCTCTGCGTGGACCGGAGTCGTCACCTCACAAGGAATCCGTTCATGCACGAGCCCAAGCAATTCGCCCTGGACTGGGTGGAGCAGCAGCACAAGACCCTGTCGGACTGGCACCAGGTGATTTGGCACTACGCCGAACCGGCCTTCCGCGAGTACAAGTCCTGCGCCTGGTACGTCGAGCTGCTGCGCAAGGAAGGTTTCGAGGTGGAGAAGGGCAGCGGTGGGATGCCGACGGCCTTCTGCGCCACCTTCAGGAACGGTGAGGGCCCGGTGCTGGCCACCTATGGCGAGTACGACGCGGTGCCCGGCAACTGCCAGGCGGCGGCGACCAGCAAGATGCCCCGCGACGGGCTGTCGCGCTTCGCGCCCGGGCATACCGACCCGCATTCCGCGCTGGGCATCAGCGCCCTCGGCGGCCTGCTGGCGGCCAAGGCGGCGATGCTCGAGCACGGCATCCAGGGCACGCTGAAGTTCTTCGGCGAGCCGGCGGAAAAGCTCCGCGCCTCCAAGCCGGTGCACGCCGCCAAGGGCTACTACGACGACCTCGACGCGGCCATCAGCTTCCACCCCACCTACATGCTGCCGCTGAACAACACCACCACCTGGGACACCCACTGCGGCATCGCCTACGCCTACATCTACACCTTCACCTGCGAAGATCCGCAGAACTGGATCGCCTCGGACAAGTACAGCCCGATCCCGCAGAACCACCTGGCGGCACGGGCTCCCGGCGCCAACGATGCGCTGGTGCACTTCTACACCCTGAACGAGAGCCTGCGCCGCTCCACGCTGCCCTTCACCGGCCTGTGGAGCTACAACGAGGCCATCCTCACCGCCGGCCAGGCCACTGCCGACAACCTGCCGCCGCACATTTCGCAGATCCAGTACCTGCTGCGTTGCGACTCCATCGAGCAGGCCGAGACCATCGCCCAGGTGATGGATAACAACGCCGCCGCCGCCGCCCTGGCCACCGGTTGCCAGTGGAAGAAGACCTGGGTGTGCAAGTCCCGTGGCGGCCTGCCCAACCATGTGATGGCCCAGGCCACCTACGACAACCTGGCCGCCGTCGGCGCGCCGCGCTGGGGCGGCGAGGCCATCGAGATCGCCCGGGAAATCCAGGCCAACCTGGGCCTGGAACCCATGGAGAAGCCCTTCCTGCCGGCCACCGAGGAACTGATCGAACCGCAGGAATGCGAGCGCCAGCTGCGTCTGCAGATGCCGGCCTGGCAGAAGCACCTGACCTCCGACGACTACCCGGAATACACCTGGCATTGCCCCACCGTGCGCCTGCTGGTGGCGCGGCCGATGCTCTCGGCGCCGGCCGGCTACACCTATCCGGACTGGGTCGCCAATGCCCTGGGCGGCATCCGCCAGACCATCGACCCGATGATCCAGGTGGCGGCCAAGACCATTGCCGCCACCCTGGTGGACCTGCTCACCCGCCCGGACCTGCTGGCCGCCGCCCGCGCCGAGTTCGTCGAGCGCACCGGCGGCGGCATCGGCGGCAGCCGCTGGCAGGCGCCGTTGCTGCCGAAGGATTTCCAGGCGCCCCATCGCTACCGCTGGCCGGAATACATCCGCACCGTACGTGGCGAAGAGTGGTGGATTCCCGCCCGCGACGACGAATGACCCGCTGCGGGCCGCCGGGCCCGCAACCTCCACTGCAGACGAATCTCCCAGACGGGCGACAAGCCCGCGTGCAATCGATGAAAAGGTGTCACTGCCATGGGTAACCCCACCGACTACCGCTCCAGCAACGTCCCCGGCCCGGTCGGCGCCGCCGACCTGGTGCTGACCAACGGCCGCATCTATACCGTGGACGAGGCCAACCCCTGGGCCGAGGCGGTGGCCATCCGTGGCGGGCGCTTCATCGCCGTCGGCGCCAGCGCCGCGATGGACGGCCTGATCGGCGAGCGCACCCAGGTGGTCGACCTCAAGGGCCGTTTCGCCATGCCCGGTCTCTACGACATGCACACCCACCCGGACCTCAAGCTGGCCCCCGGCTACGCGGGCTACCTGGAAGTGGGCGTGGAGGACCCGACGCCCGAGCAGGTGAAACAGGCCATCCTCGACTACGCCGCGGCCCACCCGGGCGACGGCTGGGTCTACGGCCAGTACTTCGTGCGCTACACCTTCAAGCAGGCCGGCCTGGTGCCGGACCGCGACTGGCTGGATAGCGTGCTGCCGGACCGCCCGGTGGCCATCCTCGACCGCTCCTGGGGCTGCATGATGGTCAACTCCAGGGCCCTGGAACTGGCCGGCATCGACGCCGAGACCCTGGACCCGCGCCATGGCTACATCGAGCGCGACAGCGTCACCGGCGAACCCACCGGCATCCTGGTGGACGGCGCCTACGCCATGATCCACGCCGCCATGCCGCCGACACCGCAGCACGCGCTGAAGCGCGCCTACCGCGAAGGCGTCTGGTTCCAGAGCGGCCATGGCGTGGTCGGCACCAAGTACGTGCACGTCTGCGAGCATCGCCTCAATGCGTTGAAGTCCATCGACCAGGCCGGCGAGCTGTCGGTGCGGGTGGAGGCCGCCATCAGCTGGCAGGACGACATCTTCCCGGTGAAGCGCCGCTGGGAGCTGCTGGCCGGCGAGCGCCACTACTACCGCAGCGCCCGCCTCAACGCCAACGCGGTGAAATTCCATTTCGACGGCACCCATGAATCCCGCTCGTCCTACCTGTCCAGCGCCTGGCCGGGGGACAGTGCCTGGCGCGGTCACCTCAACCTGACTCCGGAACACATCACCGACATGGTGGTGGACATGGACCGCCGTGGCATCCGCGTGATCGCCCACTGCACCGGCGACGGCGCCTCCGACCTGTTCCTCGACGCCGTGGCCGAGGCCCGCCGGCGCAACGGCTACAGCGGCGTGCGCCACCAGTGCGCCCACAGCACCACGTTGCTGGACGCCAACCTGCCGCGCTTCGCCGAACTGAAGGTCACCGCCGAGTTTTCCCCGGTGGGCTGGTTCCCGTCTTCCTTCGCCTACGCCCGCGCGGTGTTCGGCGAGGACCGCATGCAGCGCGCCTACAACTTCAAGGGTGTGCTGGAGCAGGGCGGCGTGGCGGTGATGGGCACCGACTGGCCGGTGTCCAGCATCAACCCCTGGATCGGTTTCGAGGCCATGGTCACCCGCGAGAATCCCTACGGCGAAGAGGAGGGGCGCTTCTACGGCGAGCCCATCAGCCTGGAGCAGGCCATCCGCGTGATGACCCTCAACGGCGCCTGGTGCATGGGCATCGAGGACAAGGCCGGTTCCATCGAAGTGGGCAAGTCCGCCGACCTGATCGTGCTGGATCGCAACCTCTTCGAGGTGGCGCCCAAGGGCAATATCCACGCCACCCAGGTGCAGCTGACCCTGCTGGAAGGCGAGGTGACCTGGGACCGCCATGGCGAATTCGCCGATTCGGTCTATGCCGCGACCTGGCAGGGCGAGCTGCCGGACATTCTTTGAGGGAGCCGGGACAGGACGCTGGATCATGAGCAGACACGAACCCATACCCGTCACCCTGGTGTCCGGATTCCTCGGCGCCGGCAAGACCACCTTGCTGAACCGCATCCTCACCAGCGACCACGGCCTGCGCATGGCGGTGATGGTCAACGACTTCGGCGCCATCAATATCGACAGCCAGCTGATCGTCAGCCAGACCCGGACCACCGTCAGCCTGGCCAACGGCTGCATCTGCTGCACGGTGGAGAGCGACCTGATCGAACAGCTCGGCCGCCTGCTGGATGACCGCCAGAACCGCCCCGAATACATCGTCATCGAGGCCAGCGGAGTGTCCAACCCGGGCAAGATCGCCAACACCCTGCGCTACCCGCAGTTCCGCGAGGCGCTGGCCATCGACAGCATCCTCACGGTGGTGGATGCCGAACAGTTCGAGTCCCTGGAAGGCGAAATGGCGCGGCTGGCCATGGAGCAGCTGGATGTGGCGGACATCATCGTCCTCAACAAGGTGGATCGTGTCAGCCGTGAACAGCTGGAGGCCCTCAAGGTTCGCTGGCTCTATCCCAAGGCCCGGTTGCTGGAGAGCGAGTACGGCGAGGTGCCGCTGGAGCTGGTGCTGGGGGTCGGGCGCTTCAAGGCCGGCTGGAGCTTCCGGCCGGCAGGCGCTACGCCGCACCCGCTGATGACGACCGTTCCGGCGCCGGATCATTCCGCGATCTTCGAGACCTGGAGCTTCTCCAGCGACCGGCCCCTGTCGCTGAAGGCCCTGCGCCAGGCATTGGCCAACCTGCCGGCCGATATCTACCGGGCGAAGGGCGTGTGCCAGATCGCCGAGGCGCCGGGCAAGCGTTGCATCCTGCACCTGGTGGGCAGCCGCAGCGAGATCAATCCGGAAGAGAACTGGGAGGACAGGGCGCCGCATACCCAGTTGATCGTCATCGGCAAGCACGGGGCCATCGATGCGGTGGCGTTGCAGGCGGCGTTCGAGGCTTGTGTGGCCTGAGGCTGGCATCACTTGTAGGGGCGAAGTCATTTGAACTTGGGAAACCACGTCCTGAGGACGTGGTCATGAGTCAGCGGCTCTGCCTGTGACGATTCGAATGTCCGGGCTGGCAGGATGAAGCCGATCCGGTAGGGTGCGCCGTGCGCACCGGCGGTTCGACGTGGTGCCGAAGCCGATCCCGGAATCGGTGCGCGCAGCGCACCCTAGGGTCCAGGCCAGGCGAAAGGGGGGTGGTCTTGTGCCGGGGGAGGATTCGCCCCCTTCCAGGGGGCTAGCGCAAGTCCAGGTTCTACGAACGTGGATGCTTACTCGCCAGGCGGGCCGAAGGCCTGCCCATTCTCACTCCCAGTCATCCGGTTTCCTGTCCTTGCTCGGCGCCTTGTCGCTGATGCGTTTCACATCGGCGGCCGGCACCTGTTCCGGCGGTTGGCTCGGGCCCTGGGGCCTGGGGGCGGGCGTACGGACATTGGGGTCGCTGCTCATCGCGGGTTCCTCCGGGTCAATCCCTTCCTTCAAGCGCAGCATAATCCGGCGCCGCCAGCCGGCCGTCGGTCGAATGGTCCGCTTCGGCATACGGCATACACTGTCTGCATCGGCTGAGGTGGAGTATGACCATGAGCGGCAATGTCGACTTGAACCAGCGCCCCCCTTATGACCAGGTGATCCAGGACATAGCCGACTATGTGCTGGCCTACCGGGTCGAATCCGTGGAGGCACTGGATACCGCGCGCAACTGCCTGATGGACAGCCTCGGCTGTGCGCTGATGGCCTTGCGCTTTCCCGAATGCACCAAGCTGCTCGGGCCGCTGGTGGAGGGTACCCAGGTGCCCCAGGGCGCGCGGGTGCCGGGAACGCCTTACCGGCTGGACCCGGTCAAGGCCGCCTGGGACCTGGGCAGCATGATCCGCTGGCTGGACTTCAACGACACCTGGCTGGCGGCGGAATGGGCCCACCCCTCCGACAACCTGGGCGGCATCCTCGCCGTGGCCGACCACCTGTCCCAGCGGCGCGTGGCCCGTGGCGAGGCGCCGTTGACCATGCGCCTGGTGCTGGAAGCCATGGTCAAGGCCCACGAGATCCAGGGTGTGATGGCCCTGGAAAACTCGTTCAACCGCGTCGGCCTGGACCACGTGGTGCTGGTCAAGCTGGCATCCACGGCAGTCTGCGCCTGGCTGATGGGCGCGGACCGCGAGCAGTTGCTCTCGGCCATCTCCCACGCCCTGGTAGACGGCCAGGCGCTGCGTACCTACCGCCACGCGCCCAACGCCGGCTCACGCAAGTCCTGGGCGGCGGGGGACGCCACCAGCCGTGGCGTGCGCCTGGCGGATATCGCCCTGCGTGGCGAGATGGGGGTGCCCGGCGTGCTGAGTGCGCCGCAGTGGGGGTTCTACGACGTGTCCTTCAGCCATACCAACAAGGACCTGGCCACCAAGCCGCCGGAGCAGCGTTGCTTCAGCCTGGCCCTGGGGTTCGGCTGCCAGGTGATGGAGAACATCCTGTTCAAGATCAGCTTCCCCGCCGAATTCCATGGCCAGACCGCCTGCGAAGCGGCGGTGCGCCTGCACCCGCAGGTGCGCAATCGGGTCACCGAGATCGACCGCATCCTGATCAGCACCCAGGAGTCGGCCATCCGCATCATCGACAAGGTCGGCCCCCTGGCCAATGCCGCCGACCGCGACCACTGCCTCCAGTACATGACGGCCGTGGCCCTGGCGTTCGGCAACCTGGTGGCCGAGCACTATGAAGATGACTTCCACAAGGCCCATCCGATCATCGATCGCCTGCGCGAGCGCATGGAGGTAGTCGAAGACCCGCGCTACAGCCGCGAATACCTGGAAGCCGACAAGCGCTCCATCGCCAATGCCGTGCAGGTGTTCTTCAAGGACGGCAGGCACACGGAAAAGATGGAGGTGGAATACCCCATCGGCCACCGCCGGCGGCGCAGCGAGGGGATGCCGTTGCTGGAAGAGAAATTCAGGGCCAGCCTGGCGACCCGGTTCGTCCCCCAGCGCTGCGCGCAGATCTTCGCCCTGTGCAAGGACCAGGCGGCGCTCGAGGCGATGCCGGTGGACCGCTTCGTGGAGCTGTTCGTAGCCTGAGGCCGCTAGCGGTGCCTGCGCCAGCCGCCACCTGTTGGCCTGGACAGGCGGCGGGTCGTGGCGGAGGACGATCAGTAGTCGTCGTAATGTCGTCCGCGGCAGGTCTTTTCCTTGTCGAAGACTTCGCGGGACGCTTCGATACGGACGCGGCAGGGGCCGTCGCGGAAGTCGCGGTGCCATTCGCCGCGTCGCCAGGTCTTGCCGCGGCCGTCGGGGCAGCGAATGACCTTCCTGTAGTAGCCGCGGTCAGTGATTTCCTTGACCCGGCACGGGCCGTCCCGGTACCGCTCGACCCTGGCGTCATCCCTGTCCCGTCTGTAGTCGGCCAGGGCACTCGGAGCGGTGCCGGCAATGGCTGCGACCAGGAGAAACATACCCATGAGCGGGCCTGTTTTCATTTCATACCTCGATTCCGAAACGGCTGGTGATAGCCGGTGGCCGGCACGTCTGTCGGGCGGCTGGCGACCTGGCGCCTGATCAGACCGCGGGCCCGGCATTTTGCTCCGTAGTGCAGTCCGTCTTGCGGCGGGGCGGGGAGGGTGGCCGCTTCCTATACTCAAATAACCCTGGCCGGACGGCCTGTAGGGCGGACAAGCCCCCATGAGCGCTGAAAGCGGTCCTCCCGAAAGCGGGATAGGACCCACGCCGGGCTGGCTCCACGGAGCCATGGGTCTGGCGGTTTCCATCCTCTTCGTCGCCGCAATGGCGGCGGTGGGTGGGTGCGCCTCGCAGCGAGCCCCGGAAGCAGCGCCGCCGGTAGTGGTTTCCCAGAGCACCTGGCGGCAGGTCGACCGCGATATCGCCGCCGCCTCCCTGACCGCCACCAGCCAGGCCCGCAGTTACGCGCAGGACTCCATGGAGCGCTGGATGGACCTGGTGTACCAGCGCACCGATTCCGACTTCATCCCGTGGTTTTCCAGCTTCTGGACGCGCAAGTGGCTGAGCATGAAGGTGGCCTGGTACCGCCTGAGTTCCGACGGTGAGCGGGAGGAGACGGTGAACCGGTTGACCGGTTACCTGCAGGAGGCCTACGACGACCATGTGCTGGAGCCGGTGGCCAGGGAGATCGATCCCGACGAGGTCATGGAACAGGCCACCCGGCTCTACATCCGCCAGCTCGACCAGCGCCTGCAGTTGATCCCCGAGCGACGCGGCGTACCTGGCGACCAGTTCGACGAGCACCTGAAGAAGATCCCGGCCATCGAGCTTGCGCCACCCCCTGAGCACAGCGCCTCGCTGTACCAGGTTCTGCGTGCCGATCCGCTGGAAGAGCTGCCGGCCTTCGCCGCCCTGATGGGACGCATCCGCCATTCACCCAGCGGTGCCGGGGCCTGGGCCACGGATTCGGGCCTGTCGTCCATCACCCGGCAGACCAGTGAGCAACTGGAATCGGAAATGATGACCAGTGGCGCGGTCAGCGTAGTGTCGAGCTTCGTCGGGCGGGTGGCCGGTTCGGTGCTCTCCCTTGGCTTCACCGGTTTTACCGCCATGCTCCAGGAAGACGAACGGCCCGGTCGGGAAGCGCACTTGCGCAAGAGCCTCAATGAGGCGTTCGACGAGGAATGGCTGGAGCTGATGCGCAATACCGAGACCGGCGTGATGGCCGGCGTGTTCCACCTGTCCGGGCAGGTGGAGGGCAGCCTGGGGCAGACGGAAACCCTGCCCATCCAGTTCGAGCCGCAACCGAAGGTGGTGCCGGTGCCCTGGGAGTGACGATCCTCCTCCACTGGACACCCGCGCCCAGCAGGCCATCCGGCCCGCGCGGGGAGCGCTGTCATGAAATGAGAAGCTGCTGTCGTGCGATGAGAAGCACCGTCAGGAGCAGATGCCTAGAGTCCAATCCATGGGTCCGTGACCCGACCACAAGAATGCAGATTGGAGAAAAGGCATGGCCAAAGCCGTTCGCTTCTATGAAACCGGGGGCCCGGAAGTTCTTCGTTACGAAGAGGTCGAGGTCGCTGACCCCGGTCCAGGGGAAGTGCGCATCCGTCACGTCGCCGTAGGCCTGAACTACGCCGATACCTATTTCCGCAACGGAACCTATCCGATCCCGCTGCCCAACGGCATCGGGGTGGAGGCTTCGGGTGTGGTCGTGGCGGTGGGCGAGGGCGTGAACAATGTCGCCCTGGGCGACCGCGTGACCTACACCGGCTTCATCAACACCCTCGGCGCCTACAGCACCGAGCGCCTGGTACCGGCGGCTCCGCTGATCAAGCTGCCCGAGACCATCTCCTTCGAGACCGCTGCCGCCATGACCATGCGCGGCCTGACTTCCTCCTACCTGATGCGCCGCATCCATGATTTCAAGGAAGGCGACAGCATCCTCCTGCACGCCGCCGCAGGTGGCGTGGGCCTGATCGTCTCGCAGTGGGCCAAGCTGCTCGGCCTGACCGTGATCGGCACCGTCTCCACCGAGGCCAAGGCCGAAGTCGCCCGCGCCCACGGCTGCGACCACGTGATCAATTACAGCGACGAAGACATCGCCAAGCGCGTACGCGAGCTGACCGGCGGACGCGGTGTGGACGTGGTCTTCGATAGCGTCGGCAAGAACACCTTCATGGCCTCCCTGGATTCGCTCAAGCGCCGTGGCCTGATGGTCTGCGTCGGCACCGCATCCGGTCCGATCCCGGCTTTCGATCCGGTGCTGCTGGCGATGAAGGGCTCGCTGTTCATCACCCGTCCGGCCCTGGCCGATTACATCGCCGACCCGGCCGAGAAGGCCGAGCTGGTAGGCGAACTGTTCGACCACGTCGGCAACGGCCGCATCCGTATCGACATCAACCAGCACTATGCGCTGGAGGACGCGGTCCAGGCCCATCGGGACCTGGAATCGCGCAAGACCACCGGTTCTTCGATCTTCGTCATTTGAGGGCGCGGCCATGAAAGTCGAGCAACTGACCTGTGCCATAGGTGCGGAAATCAGTGGAGTGAACCTGGGTGACGCTGCCCGTGACGAGAGCCTGTTCGCCGAGATCAAGGCCCTGCTGCTCCAGCACAAGGTGCTGTTCCTCCGCGACCAGAAGATCAGCCGCGCCGAACATGTGGCCTTCGCCCGCCGCTTCGGCGAGCTGGAAGACCACCCGGTGGCCGGCAGCGACCCGGAGCATCCCGGCCTGGTGCGCATCTACAAGAACCCGGACCAGCCCAACGACCGCTACGAAAACGCCTGGCA
>NZ_JBHSOU010000003.1:0-84929 GCF_042656385.1 Pseudomonas sp. GCM10022186 | reverse complement strand
TGATGCTGCCGCTGTCGCTGTCCTACGATCACCGCGTGATCAACGGTGCCGCAGCCGCGCGCTTCACCAAGCGCCTGTCCGACCTGCTGGCGGATATCCGCACCCTGCTGCTGTAAGCGCTGGCTAGCGGGCCGTCATGATCTGCCGGCCCGCCCCGCTCCTTAGAAAGGGAGGAGATAGCGCAAGGTCAGTTGATTACCCTCGGAGCGATTCCTTGCACCCTGCTCGACATAGTAATTGGCGAAAAAGGTCTGCTTGCCCTGGCGATACATCACACCAGGCCCCAATCCCAGCACGCGCTCCTTCGAGTCGGATTGCCGCCGCCCATCGATCCGGTCGGCACTGATCTGCTCGAGTTGGTAACCCGCCAACCCCAGCCGCCAGGCATCGTCAAGTGCATACGAGACCGAGAAATTGCTGTGGATCGCCTCCCCCGGCTGGATGCTGTCCGCTTGCAGTCGGGTCACCGGATCATCATTCCGACTGGACCAGGCATAGTGCAGGCGGCCGCTGACTTCGAGTCGATCGGTCAGCTCCCAGGTAAAGGCGTAGTGCGGGCTGACCACCCAGAGATTGCTGCCCACGTTGATGCTCGCATCACGGTCATAGTCCCCGGTCGGTGCGGTGATCACCAGATTCAGGCGCTGCCAGTAAGGTCGGCCAAGCAGCAAAACCGGCTCCCACTGCAGGAGCATGGGACTGAATATCAAATCGCCCTGGCGAGTTCGTGCACCATCCGGCCCGCCGTCGATGTCGAGATCGAGGCGCACCAGAGGTAGCAGTATCTCCGCTCCGTAGTGCACGCCCAGGATCTTGCTGGAACTGATGTAGGCGAAGTGCGGCAGCACGGTCGTGCTGCGCACCTGCTGGCGCCCCGGCACGGCGCTGCCACGGTGGTCGGTAGCATCGTCCGAGCGATAGTGCTGCACAGGCAACTCGAAGAGCATCCCGGGCCGTACGACGCCATCCATGAAACTCGTGTTGCCCAGCGGCAACGGGGGTAGGCTGACTTCGTCCGCGGCCGCACTTGCGCAACCCAGAGCGGTTGTCAGCGAAAGCAGCGCTGCAGGTATTACAGGTGGTCTCATCCGAATCTCCAATCATCCCGAACGCGCCAGGCGGCAGAAATCGGTAACCATAGATTTGCAACTTCCCCCCCACTAGACCTGCTAAATTGCCCGCACAGTTCTATTTGGTGAACGATCGTGGAAGACCTCAACGACCTCTACTACTTCGCCCAGGTAGTCGAACACGGCGGCTTTGCACCGGCCGGTCGTGCCTTGAACACCCCCAAGTCCAAGCTCAGCCGGCGGATCTCCACGCTGGAAGAGCGTCTGGGCGTGCGCCTGCTACAGCGCTCTACCCGGCATTTCTCCGTGACCGAAACGGGCCAGGAATATTACCGGCACTGCGTGGCTATGCTGGTGGAGGCCGAGGCAGCACGTCAGGTGATCGAACGGAACCGTGCCGAGCCTCAGGGCGTCGTCAGGATGAGTTGCCCCACGACCCTGCTCCACTATCGGATCGGCGACCTGGTCAGCCAGTTCATGGCCGAGAACCCGAAGGTCCAGGTGCATCTGGACGCGACCAACCGACGGGTCGATGTCATCGGCGAAGGACTGGATCTGGCATTGCGCGTGCGCTTTCCGCCCCTGGAAGACAGTGGCCTGGTCATGCGCACCCTGGCGGAGAGCCCGCAGCGCCTGGTGGCGAGTCCGGATTTCCTGAAAGGCCTCGACCTGCCGCTGGTGCCGGCCGATCTCAGCAAGCTGCCCAGCCTGGACTGGGGGCCGCCACGGGATCATCTGTGGCGCCTGGAAGGACCGAATGGCGCAAATGCCGAGGTGCGGCACACGCCCCGCTACATCACCGACGACATGACCGCATTGCGTCAAGCGGCGCTGCGTGGCGTAGGCATCGTGCAACTACCGCTGATGGTGGTCGATCAGGATCTGGAACAGGGGCGGCTGGTGGACATCATTCCGCAGTGGGTGCCCCGCAGCGGTATTGTCCATGTCGTCTTCCCGTCCCGCCGGGGCTTGCTGCCTTCGGTACGGAGGCTGATCGACTTCCTGGCAGAGCACATCAGGCAATAGCCCTCAGTGTTTGCCTCAGGGTTCCAGGCCATCGATGAAGATGGCGATGGCCTCGTCGATCAGCAACTGCCGTTCCGACCGCGATGGTGACTCGACCAACCCCAGCAGACATTGCAGCTGGAATTTCCCGGTCAGGGCATCGAGAAAGATCACGGCCCGCCGCTCGGCACTGCCAGGAGCCACCAGACCGGCGCTTTCGGCCCAGGTGAAGTACTCCGTGAGGCATCTGTAGGCGGTACCCGGGGCAGCCTCGAAGAACGACCTGGCCGCCTCGGGCGCGCGCGGAGCCTCAGCGACGATCAACCGGTGCAACGCAGTGGTGCGAGGCGCCAGCACCACATCGAGGAAGGTCTCGGCGATGGTCAGCAAGGCTTCGCGCAGGGGCTTGCGCTTGAGATCCATATGGGTGAGCGGGTTGACGATCTCTTCGCACAATCGCGCGATGATCGCCGCGAAAAGGCCGTCCTTCCCTCCGAAGTAGGCATAGAAAGTGCGTTTCGAACCGCCGATCCTCGCGATCAGGCCGTCCACACTCACGCCTGCGTAGCCATCCTCCAGGAACATCTCGGTGGCGACATCGAGAATGTGTTGCCGCTTGGCGGCCTGGCGGGGGCTTTCCAATTGGGTCATGGGCGTTTCCAAGGCTTCGGGGCGCAATAGCCTAACCCGCGACACCCAAGGCTTCCAGCGACAACCATCGACGAATAAGCATAAATATTCTCCTTCTTATTCCTCATGATTCTTGACTCCCCTCTTGACCAATTTGGGTTTCGAGATCAAATTTCGCTCAAAGGGTACGGTACCGTACCGTACCTTTCCGACTAACAAGAACAACAGAGGAACTCCCCATGCGTTTCACACAATTTCTGGAAGCGTCCCACAAGGGTATGGCTGTCGAGGTGTCCGGCAGGCTATACGGCCTCGCAGAACACGAGGAAGGTTTTCCCGGCACGTTGCACGACCTGCTCAAGGCCGGTCCGGACGCCCTCAGGGACGCCCACCGGCGCCTGAGCCAGGCCCGCGAGCTGGACCCGGCCGCCATTCGCTACCTGCCCCCCATCGAGCGTCCCGGAAAGATCGTCTGCGTAGGGCTCAACTACGCCGATCACACCAAGGAAAGCCCGTACGAACAGCCCACCTATCCCACCTTTTTCCCGCGCTTCTCCACCACCCTCGTTGGCCACGGTGAACCCATCATTCGCCCGCGTGTGTCCGAGCAGTTGGACTATGAAGGCGAGCTGGCAGTGATCATCGGTCGCGGCGGCCGCCATATCACCAAGGCCCGCGCGCTGGAGCACGTTGCTGGCTACTCGATCTTCAACGAAGCCTCGGTGCGCGATTACCAGTTCAAGTCGCCGCAATGGACCATCGGCAAGAACTTCGATGCCACGGGTGCCTTCGGCCCCACCTTCGTCTCCGCCGACGAATTGCCGCCGGGAGCACGCGGCCTCGGCCTGACCACCCGCCTGAACGGCAAGATCGAGCAGCAAGCCAACACCGCCGACCTGGTCTTCGATGTCGCCGAGTTGATCGCCACCCTCAGCGAAGCCGTGACCCTGGAGCCGGGTGACGTGATCGTTTCCGGCACCCCGGCCGGCATCGGCTGGGCCAGGCGCCCGATGCTGTTCATGAAGGCGGGCGACCTCTGCACCGTCGAGATCGAAGGCCTCGGCATGTTGAGCAATCCCATTGCCAATGAAGGCCCGCAGGCCTGACGACATGCCTCGCTGTTCGCCTGCGGAAGGCTGATTGCGAAAGCGCCTCCAGGGGCGCTGGCTGGTTCGACACACGCTGACTGCCAAAACCTTTCCGGGCTCTGCTCCAGGGCCCGTGGGCCCGGTCGTCCCCGAAAAAGCCAGCGCCCTTTCCTTCCCTACGAACGACAGATCAACGCATCCATTGCCGGATACCTGCCGCGGCGCCCGGCCAAGGAGTAGCAGCCATGCTGCGCATCAAAGACATCAACCACGTGATCTATCAGCACAAGGACCTCGACGCCATCGAGCATTTCCTGACCGACTTCGGCCTGGTCGTGGCTCATCGCACCGAGCAGCGCATCTACCTGCGCGGTACCGGCCCGCTGCCGTACCTGTACGTCGCCGAGCGGGCCGAATCGTCCGGGCTCAGCGCCATTGCCTTCGCCGTGGAAAGCCTGGACGACTTGCAGACCGCCGCGCGTTTTCCCGGGGCATCCGCCATCCGGCCCTTGGAGCATCCGGGCGGCGGGCACCGCGTGACGCTGCACGACCCGTCGGGGAGAAGGATTGACCTGGTGCACGGGATAGAAGCCGTCGGGGCGCTGCCCCAGCGCGCCGCCCTGACACTCAACTGCGCAGAGGAAAAGCGGCGCTTCGGCGACGTACAACGCCCTGGTAAAGGGCCGGCCCAAGTGATGCGCCTTGGCCATGTCGCCATCGGTGTGACCGACATGGTGAGGATGCTCCGGTGGTACCGGAGCGTGCTCGGCATGCTGCCATCGGACCTGATCGTCGAAGGGGACGACGGCAACTGCCCGGCCGCAGCATTCCTGCGGCTGAATCGCGGTGCGACATGGACCGACCACCACACGATCGCGCTGTTCCAGGCGGGCAAGGACGTCGTCCACCACGCGTCGTTCGAGGTGCAGGACTTCGACGCCCAGTGCCTCGGTCACCAATGGATGACCGAGCAGGGCTGGAGGCCGTTCTGGGGCGTCGGCCGGCATGTCCTCGGCAGCCAGATCTTCGACTACTGGAGAGACCCTTCGGGCAACCTGATCGAGCACTTCACCGACGGCGACCTGTTCAACAATGCCTCGCCGATGAACCACACCCAGGCTTGCGACTCCAGCCTCTATCAGTGGGGGCCGCCGATGTCCGTGGAGTACTTCCTCGGCGGCTGCAGCGAAAGCGAATCCATTGCCCCGCGCCCGGACTCCCTGCGCAAGCGCACCGCTCAGTAAATACGAGGACGAAGACATGAGTACCCAACGGCTTTCCGAGCAGGGACTGGACCTGCTGTTCCGCCAGGCACGCAGCCAGAACGGCTGGCGCGACCGGCCAGTGGACGACGAGACACTCGTGACGCTGTACGACCTCGTGCGCTGGGGGCCGACCAGCGTCAATAGCTGTCCGGCCCGGATCGTCTTCCTGCGCAGCACCGCCGCCAAGCAGCGTCTGCTGCCCGCGCTCAGTCCAGGCAACGTGGACAAGGTACTGGGGGCGCCGGTGACCGCCATCATCGGTTACGACGCGGCCTTCCACCATCAGTTGCCACGCCTGTTTCCGCACAACCCGGACGTCCGCGACTGGTTCGCACAACAGCCCGAGCTGATCGAACCCACGGCCCTGCGCAACAGTTCGCTGCAGGGCGGTTACTTCATCCTCGCCGCCCGCGCCCTGGGGCTGGATTGCGGTCCCATGTCCGGCTTCGACCATCGACAGGTCGACCGCGAATTCTTCGGCGATGACAGCTGCTTTCCCGGCATGCAGGTGAAAACGAACTTCCTCTGCAATCTGGGTTACGGCGATCCCGACAAGCTGTTCCCCCGCAGCCCGAGGCTCTCCTTCGAGGAATGCTGCAGCCTGCTGTGACGCGCTTCATCCGAACCACAACAACAATAACGAGGCAACACGATGCGCTACCCCACCCTGCTCTCCCGCCCCCTGCCGCGTGCGGCTCACCTTCGCCCCGCAAGACAACGCTGAAGGAGGCCCGACCATGAAAGCACTCTCGAAATGGCATGTACTGGCCGGCGGTTTCCTGGCCTACCTGTTCGACGCCATGGAAATCATCCTGCTGACCATCGCCCTGCCGGTCATCCGTCAGGACCTCGGGCTGACCATCGGCGAAGCCGGGATGCTGGCCTCGGCCACTCTGCTCGGCATCGGTTTCAGCAGCATCACCACCGGCTGGTATTCGGACAACTTCGGCAGGCGCAAGGCCCTGCTGGCGTCGCTGGTTTGCTTCGGCGCACTGACGATGCTGGTGGCAGTGACCCGAGACTGGTATCTGCTCCTGTTGCTGCGTTTTCTCTCCGGCCTCGGCCTGGGCGGCGTGTGGGGTATCGTCTCGGCCTATATCGCCGAGACCTGGCCCGCCCATCAGCGCGCTCGCGCCACCGGCTTCGTCCTCAGTTCCTTCCCCATCGGCGCCAGCATCGCCGCCCTCGCCGGCAAAGCCTTACTGCCCGATTGGGAACTGCTGTTCCTCGCAACCGGCGTCTCCACCCTTCTGCCCATCGCCTACGTCTGGCTGTTCATGCCCGAGTCCCGCGAATGGCAAGAGCAGAGAAAGCCGGACGTACTGGCCAGCAGCCCCGTCGCCAAGGTTTCCATCAGCGAAATCTTCTCGCCGGAACTGCGCAGGTTGACCCTGCTCGGCACCACTGCGGCGAGCTGTTCCGTCATCGGTTTCTGGGGCGCCAGTACCTGGCTACCCACCTTCCTGGTGCAGGAGCGTGGTCTCGACATCGCCAGGATGGCTGACTTCATGGCCATCCTGAACATCGGTGCCTTCATCGGCATCAACGCCTTCGGCGTCATCGCCGATCGCATCGGCAAGCGTGATGCAACCCTGCTGTCCCTGCTCGGCAGCGCGATCATGCTGGCCATCTATGCGTTGACCACCCGCAACGAATTGCTGTTCTGGCTCGGGCCGGTCTATGCGTTCTTCTACGCCTTTGCGAGCCTCTTCGCCTCCTACTTCAGTGCGCTCTATCCGGTGCGCGTGCGAACCATAGGCGCCGGATTCTGCTTCAACTTCGGGCGCGGGCTCGCCGCCTTCGCTCCCCTGCTGCTGAGCGGCATCGCGACAAGCCACAGCCTGTCGCTGGGACTGCTGGTGTGTGCCGGCTTCTTCGCCCTGGGCACCCTGACCATGTTCTTCATGCCCCACGCAGAGAAGCCCAGGGCCCACCTGGCACCCGATAACGCGACGAAAACACCCGCCATCTGACACCCCAGGTTTCACCCCCTCCCAGCTGGCACGCCCGACGTCGCCGGCAGGGCCCACTCATGCGGAGAAAAGCCATGACAACCCTGTTGCACCACTACATCGACGGCCAATTGGCCACGGGCAATAGTCAGCGATTCGCGGACGTACGCGACCCGGCCACGGGAGAAATCAGCGCCCGGGTTCCCCTGGCAGATGCCACCGAACTGCAGGCGGCGGTCGCGGCAGCCAAGGTGGCCTTTCCGGGCTGGTCGGCTACCCCGCCGCTGCGCCGCGCCCGAATCCTCAGCCGCTTCAAGGAGCTGCTGGAGCAGAACGGAGAAAGACTCGCGGAGATCATCACCGCAGAACACGGCAAGGTGCATTCCGACGCCATGGGCGAAGTGGTACGTGGCCTGGAAGTCGTGGAATTCGCTTGCGGCGGCCCCCACCTGCTCAAGGGTGAAGTCAGCGAAAACATCGGCAGCTCGATCGACTCCCACTCGCTACGCCAGCCGCTCGGGGTTGTCGCCGGGATTACGCCATTCAACTTCCCGGCCATGGTCGCCTTGTGGATGTTCCCGGTGGCCCTGGCCTGCGGCAATACCTTCGTGCTGAAGCCGTCCGAGCGCGATCCCTCCGCTGCGTTGTTCCTCGCCCAACTGCTGCAGGAAGCCGGACTGCCCGCCGGCGTGTTCAACGTCGTCAACGGTGACAAGGAAGTGGTGGACGCCATCCTCGCCCACACCGACATCCAGGCGGTGAGCTTCGTCGGATCGACGCCCATCGCCCGCCACATCTATGCCACCGGCGCGGCCAGCGGCAAACGCGTACAGGCTCTGGGGGGCGCCAAGAACCACATGGTAGTGATGCCCGATGCGGACCTCGACAAGACCGCCGACGCCCTCATGGGGGCCGCCTATGGCGCCGCCGGCGAGCGCTGCATGGCGATCTCCATCGCCGTGGCCGTTGGCGATGCCACTGCCGATGCGCTTATCGGGCGACTCGCTCCCCGGGTGAAGGCACTGCGGATCGGTCCCGGTACCGATCCCCAGGCGGAAATGGGGCCACTCATCACCCGTGAACACCGCGACCGCGTGCGCAGCTACGTCGACATCGGGGTCGAGGAAGGAGCGAGCCTGGTGGTCGATGGACGCGAATTCCGCATGCAACGACCAGGGTTCGAGAACGGCTTCTACCTGGGCGGCAGCCTGTTCGATCGGGTCACCCCCGAGATGCGCATCTACCAGGACGAGATCTTCGGCCCGGTGCTCGGCGTGGTGCGCGTGAAGAACTACAAGGAAGCGGTCGACCTGATCAACGCCCACCAGTACGCCAACGGTACCGCCATCTTCACCCGAGATGGCGATTCGGCACGCATGTTCGCCCACGAGATCCAGGTCGGCATGGTCGGCATCAACGTCCCCATTCCCGTGCCCATGGCCTTCCACAGCTTCGGAGGCTGGAAGAACTCGCTGTTCGGCGACCACCACATGCACGGCCCTGAAGGCGTGCGCTTCTACACCCGCCTGAAGACCGTCACTTCGCGCTGGATGAGCGGCATCCGCAACGGCGCCGACTTCGTCATGCCAACCATGAAGTAAGCAACCGGCAGCCACCCTGCCCCCTTGGCGCCCGGAAGGTCACTCCATCCGGGCACCAGCAAATTCGGAACCAGACCTCGATGAACGCACAACAACTACAAAAGAGCTTTTGCAAGGTACTGATCACTGGCGCGCTTGGCATGGCCACAGTCGCCCAGGCCATGGACTGGAGCGACACCTTCGTCGGCTTCCGCTACGGCGAGCACTTTACCGAACCGCCGGTGACGAAGAAGATCCAGAAGGAGATCTATCAGCTCGGCCATGCCAGCGGCTATTCCCATGGCCAGCACTTCTTCAATCTCGACATCCTCAAGTCCGACGGCAACGACCCGAAGAAGGACAGCGACTCGGGCGCCGTCGAGGCCTACCTCGCCTATCGCCACCAGCTATACCTGAGCAGGGTCTTCGACCGCTCCTTCGCCTTCGGCCCGGTCAAGGAAGTCGCCTTCAGCAGCGGATTCGAGCTGAACTACAAGAACACCGACTTCTCGACGCGCAAACGCCAACTGCTGCTAGGCCCGACACTGAAATTCGACGTGCCGGGCTACCTTGACCTGAGCCTCTTCTATTCAAGGGAATGGAATCACTGCGGGCTGCCCAGCTGCCAGACCGAGAACATCGAGTTCGATCCTTACTATGTGGTTCACCTGGCCTGGGGACTGCCATTCGAGATGCAGGACATACCGTTCAAGTTCCAGGGCTTCGCCAGCTACAAGACCGAAAAGGGTGAGGACTACTTCCGCCAGGACACGGGCGAGGAAAGCCTGATTCGCACCGCATTGATGGTCGATGTCGGCAAGCTGGCATTCGGCCAGAAGAACAAGTTTTGGGTCGGTCCCGGCTATGAATACTGGCGTCACAAGTACGGGGCGGTGAACAAACCGGGGGTCAACACCTACGCTCCGACATTACATGTCGAGTGGCACTTCTAAGGCGGACTTGTGCCGCTTGAGCAGAGCGATCTCGTGGGTCAGTTGTTCCTGGCGCGGTGCTGACGGCGAGGACGTGCTTTCTTGCGAACTGCTGACCAAACAGGCCGTCGGCCCAGTATCGGCCGTTCACCATCGGATGCCGGTCATCCTGGCGCCGGAGCAATTCGATCTCTGGCTATCTCCCGATACCAGAGCCAACCCGGTGAGTGGGGAGTTACGGAAGTGATTCCAAAAGATACGGAAATGATTGGTCGCCCATGGGAACAAGTTGGGAAAGCCCCAGAAACGCGAAAGCCCCGGAATCCGGGGCCTCTGGAAATCGAGAATGCGGAAATCTGTTTCCAGAGCTGAAAGCGACGAGAGAGAAAATCGACCCGAAAGACCCAATCCCGATTTTTCGGGAACCCATCTACCGCCTCACCGTGAATGTCGGCGGAGAAGAGAACACCAAGACGTTACGGCATACCTATGCCAACCGGTCGAGTGCGTTGTGGGCGGCCAGGGCGGGGCGGAAGAAGGTTCAGCGGGGGAGCGCGACGCTGAGCTTCACCCTGGCGCGGGGGCAGCCGGAGTTGAGCCCGGAGTGGCGTTACCGCGTAGAGGGAATCAAGGCGGACATCGGCGCCGTCGTGTGGCTGGGGGAACGGGCGACGCACCAGTTGCGTGATGCAGGCCTGACAACCGCCCTGGAGATGGAGCGCCGCCAGCAGAGCGAACCAAACCGGCCTGGCCAAAGTTGACAATTTAGCAACCACTCCCTAAGGTTGCTAAAACATCAACAAGGACGGACATGCACGTTTTCAAGAAAAAAGCCTTCATCGACGCATGTGAGCAGTACCCCGTGAAGGCGACGAGCATCATGGAAATCTACAAGGTCCTGGACAAGTCCATTGCCGTTTCCTCGCTGGAGCTCAAAGCGACCTTGTCATCGCTGGACAACTTCACTCACCGACGCGGCTGGTGGGTGATCGACATAGGCGGCAACGAACTGCGCCTGATCGCCGCGATCGATTTCGAGAAACAGCGGGTTTTCGTCAAACACATCTTCAGCCACGCCGAGTACGACAAGGCCAACAAGTGGTACCGAAACCCCAAGAACACAGGAGTCATGCCATGAGCGCCGTCGAAATCGACCACGCCCCGACTGCCGCCATCCACGAACTGGCAGAGCGCCTGAAGAAGTTTCAGCGCAGCCTCGAGCGTGCCGGCGGCACCATCATCCAGACCATCACCAGCGAAGCCGAGTACAACCGCGCCCTGGCCCTCCTGGACGAACTCACCGAAGAAGCCGAACAAACCCCGCAAGCTGAGCGCCTGGTGGATCAGCTCTGCCTGGCCATCAAGCGTTACGAAGACAGCGCGCCCCAGTTCGCCGAGTTCAACGCCGGCGTGGAGGCCATCACCGGCGTACAGATGCTGAAGTTCCTGATGGCGCAGAACCACCTCACCGGTTCTGACCTGCCAGAGATCGGCGACAAGACCGTGGTATCTCGTACCCTCAATGGCAAGCGCACCCTTAGCAGCACGGATATCCAGGCCCTGTCGCGGCGCTTCCATGTAGATCCCAGCGTGTTCTTTCCAGTGGCCTAGGCCCGTCAATGCTCGGCACCGGAACCGGCGCCGCGGGGCCTGTGCCAACATTTCAAGGAGCTCTGACGATGAAATGCCCGGTATGCGGCCGGCCGACCTGGTCCACGATGTTCGTGATGTGCCATACGCCTACAAGGGCGAGATAACCCCCATCCCCCAGGTAGAGGCAGATTGGTGCAACGTCTGCGGAGAGTCCCTCACTGGTCCATCGGAATCCAAGCGAGTCATGCTGGCCATGAACCTGGCCCGTCAGCAGAAAGATAGGTAATGCGCTAATTCGCGCTCGGCATCCGGCGCCCGCAGCGCCGGCCTGCGCGAAGGCATCGCCAAGAAGCGCGAACGCAGCTGGCACCAGACCACCCTCGGCAACATCCTCCGTACCCTCGCCCAGGAACACGACCTGGAGTCCGCCATCAGCCCCCAGTTCGGCCCCATCGAAATCCCGCACCTGGACCAGACCGACGAGAGCGACCTCAATGGGGGGATGACGACCGGGGTGGAGATGGAGGCAAAGACCCGGGGTGTGGAATGATTCTGGCGTGCGTTGGCACCCACCCGAAGACACCTTGGCCGCACTGTTTGACCTGCAGGCGCAGATGGAAGCTGATGCGGCGAAGCTGCTGCGCGACGCCCAATCCATCAAGACCGTGCTTAAACGGCAACCGCTGGACGCAGCGCTGCCGGACCTGCTGGCCGAGCTGCGCCGCACTTCCGACACCATCAAGACGACTGCAACGCGCTGCCGCAGCGCCCTGGTGGAGCACGCCGACGCCGAGCACGCCCAGGAAATGGCCAGCCGGCCGAAGTGGCGCGCCTCGAAACATGCCAGCCCTGGCCAGCGCGTGCGCCGTGGAATGCTGAAGCGCGGCTGCCTAGTTGGCGACTTCGACGCGCCAGGGTTCGGCCTATGAACATGCAGAAGCAACTGGCCAACACCATCGCCCTTGCGCGCCGGATTGAAGATGACTGGCGGCTGCCCGCTGATACGCGTATGCGCGGCGAGAACATCCGCAAGCTGTGCGAGTCGATGAAGGCAACAGCCTTCGCCCTGCGGGACTACGACCTGGACCCGTCCGAACCGATCCCGCCGAGGCCTGCCGAGTGATCACGAAGAAGCCGACCATGCTGGAGCGCTGCGGCGTCACCTGTAACGATGACGCCGCCCTGTGGGATGACCTGGTGCGCCAGCTGTTGGGACCTAAGCTTATAGGCTACGATCCTGAGCAGCGAAGAAATCAGGCACTTCAGCTAGCCGCCGCTGCCTTGAAAGCTGCTGAAGAGCAAAGGCAGAACTAGCTTCGGCCACTTCAATCTGAGCCCCGTTCGTCGGGGCTTTTGCCGTCAAGGAGAAACCAGAAAGATGGATCCGGAAGCGCTCTATCATCAACTCGGCCACCATATCGCGTCGATGCCAGACCTGAATGGTGACGGCTGGAATAGTCCAGAAGTTCAGCGGTGGCTTGGAAGGGCAGCTGCACTAATCGAGGCCGGCGGCGACATAGCCGATATCGCAGCCTTCAAGGTTGCATGCGGTGGTCTTGGGGGCGTGCTGCATAACGGGAACGTGCAAACGATTACCACCGTTATTTTCCGCGCCCTAGCAAGAGCTGAGCTAGCCGCGCCAGCCACCGCGCAAGGTTCATTTATTCCCGCTGGGGAACCATTTTCAGCCCTCGCAGCAGTCTCCAAGGTGCTGGGCGCCGCGACACGCTCGGTATTAATCGTGGACCCTTACGCAGATGCGAATCTGTTGACCGAATTCGCAGTGTTGGCTCCCGAGGGTGTAGGACTCTTAGTACTCGCCGATCAGGCTAGCCATAAGCCTGGATTGCGCTCGGCTGCAGCGGCTTGGATAGAGCAGCATGGGCCAAGTAGGCCATTGCAGGTGCGTCTGGCTCCGGTCAGAACTCTGCATGATCGCCTCATCATTGTGGATGAGCGCGAAGCTTGGACACTTGGTCAGTCATTCAATGCCCTAGCGACACGCGCACCAACTAGCTTGATACGCTCCAACCCCGAGACTGCGAGCTTGAAGGTTGAGGCGTACCGACAGATTTGGGATGCAGCTACTACGCTCACTTGAACAGCAACGCTTGGCGCCTTGTCGTTGCTAGGGATTCGAAGCATCAGACGGGCGGCATGTGAGGTGGCCTGTGAGGCAAGCCAAAAAACGCGAAAGCCCCGGATACCGAGGCTTTCAGCTATAAAGATGGCGGAGGCGGTGAGATTCGAACTCACGGAAGGGTCTCCCCTTCGGCGGTTTTCAAGACCGCTGCCTTAAACCACTCGGCCACACCTCCGCTTGCGCGGGGCGCCATAGTACCGGAACGCAACACGCTGTCAAACTCTTGCAATTGGCGTGTTCCGGCCCTCTGTTAATATCCGGAACTGACCAAGGTCACGGAAACCATTTTGGGAGTGTCGCGATGAACGAACAGAACTATGCCCTCAACCACACGCAGGCCGAGCAGCTGGAAGTCAGCCGCGTCCTGCGCAATACCTACGGGTTGCTGGCCCTGACCCTCGCGTTCAGCGGCTTGGTCGCCTATGTCGCCCAGCAGATGCGCGTGCCCTACCCCAGCATCTTCGTCGTACTGATCGGCTTCTACGGGCTGTTCTTCCTCACCGTGAAACTGCGTGATTCGGCCTGGGGCCTGGTATCCACCTTCGCGCTGACCGGTTTCATGGGCTACACCCTCGGCCCGATCCTCAACATGTACCTCGGCATGCCCAACGGCGGCGAGGTGGTCAGTTCGGCCTTCGCCATGACCGCCCTGGTGTTCTTCGGCCTATCCGCCTACGTGCTGACCACCCGCAAGGACATGAGCTTCCTCGGTGGCTTCATCACCGCGGGCTTCTTCGTACTGATCGGCGCCATGCTGGCCAGCTTGTTCTTCAACATCAGCGGCCTGCAGCTGGCGATCAGCGCCGGCTTCGTGGTGTTCTCCTCGGTCTGCATCCTCTACCAGACCAGCGCCATCATCCATGGCGGCGAACGCAACTACATCATGGCCACCATCAGCCTCTATGTGTCCATCTACAACCTGTTCATCAGCCTGCTGCAGCTGGTTGGTGTATTCAGCAGCGACGATTGATCGCCAACCGCCTCCTCGGACTAGCCCGCTTCGGCGGGCTTTTTTCTGTGCCGACGGACAAAAGAACCTGTCTGGCCTTATCATTCCAGCTGTTCTCCAGTTGCCCGAGCGACCATGAAATTCGCCATCGCCCTGTTCGCCCCGCCCCATGCGCCCTCCTCGCGGCGCGCCCTGCGCTTCGCCGAGGCCTGCCTGGCCGGCGGCCATGAAATAGTCCGCCTGTTCTTCTATCAGGACGGCGTGCACAGCGCTTCCGCCAATGTCGTGGCGCCCCAGGATGAACCGGACCTTTCTGCACAATGGAGTGCGTTCGTGCGCCAGCACCAGTTGGATGGCGTCGTCTGCATCGCGGCGGCACTGCGCCGCGGCGTGTTGAACGGGGAAGAAGTCCAGCGCTACCAGCGCCCCGCGGCCAACCTTGCCGAAGGCTGGGAGCTGTCCGGCCTGGGGCAACTGCATGAAGCGGCGCAGATAGCCGATCGCCTGGTCAGCTTCGGGGGCAACTGAGATGAAATCCATGCTGATCATCAGTCGCCAGCCCCCCTGGAGCGGTCCCGGCGCCCGCGAGGCGCTGGATATCGCCCTGGCCGGCGGCGCCTTCGATCTGCCCCTTGGCCTGCTGTTTCTCGATGACGGGGTGTTCCAGCTGGCGGCCGGCCAACAGCCGAAGACGCTCCAGCAGAAGGACCTGACCGCCAACCTCCAGGCCCTGCCCCTGTTCGGCGTGGAGTCGCTCTATGTCTCCGCGCGCAGCCTGCAGGAACGCGGACTGGACCCCAGCACCCTGAACCTTGCGGTGGAGGTGCTTGAAGACAGTGCCCTGACCGCCCTTATCGACCGTTACGACCAGGTGCTCACCCTCTGATGGCCACCCTGCATATCCTTTCCCACTCCCCCTTCGCCGACAGCCGCCTCGCCAGCTGCCTGCGCCTGCTGGGCAACGCGGACGGCCTGCTCCTCAGCGGCGACGCCGTCTATGCCTTGCAGCCCGGCAGTGTCGCGCGCAAAGCCCTGGAACTGATGCCCGACCCCATCGACCTCTACGCCTTGGCGGAAGACCTCGAAGCCCGGGCTCTCACCGACCTGCCGCCACGCGTGAAGAAACTGGACTATCCGGCCTTCGTCGAGCGCTGTTGCCACTTTGACAAGGTGAACAGCTGGCTATGAGCGAACTGCTGATCGATGGCCGCGCCATCCCCCTGGACAAGGAAGGCTACCTGCAGCATTTGAGCGACTGGAGCCCGGCCGTGGCCCATGCCCTGGCCCAGCGTGAAGAGCTGGAGCTGCAGCCGGACCACTGGGAGATACTCGAACTGCTGCGCGGTTTCTATGCCGAGTTCCAGCTCTCCCCGGCCAACCGGCCGCTGGTCAAGTACGTGGCGCAGAAGCTCGGCCCGGACAAAGGCAACAGCCTGCACCTCAACCGCCTGTTCAAGGGCGCCCCGGCCAAGCTTGCCGCCAAGCTCGCCGGCCTGCCGAAGCCGACCAATTGCCTATGAATCTCGTCACCCCAGCCGAACACCCCTTCGCCCAATTCGTCCGCATCCTGGGCAAGGGCAAACGCGGCGCACGCAACATGACCCGTGAGGAAGCCCGTGAAGCCATGGGCATGCTCCTCGATGGCGAGGTGGAAGACACCCAGCTCGGCGCCTTCCTCATGCTGCTGCGGCACAAGGAAGAAAACGCCGAGGAACTGGCCGGCTTCACCGAGGCCTTCCGCCAACGCAACCGGGCGCCGAAGATCGCCGTCGACCTGGACTGGCCGAGTTACGCCGGCAAGAAGCGCCACTTGCCCTGGTACCTGCTGGCCGCCAAGGCCATGGCCGACAGCGGCTTGCGCATCCTGCTGCACGGAGGTGGCGCCCACACGGCTGGGCGCCTGTATAGCGAACAACTGCTGGAGCTGCTGGACATCCCGCTCTGCCAGGACTGGGACCAGGTCACCATGGCTCTCGACGAGCGCCAACTGGCCTTCATCCCACTAGGCGCCTGGGCACCGCAACTGCAGAGGATGATCGACCTGCGTAATACCCTCGGCCTGCGCTCGCCCATCCATTCCCTGGCGCGCATCCTCAACCCGCTCGGTGCACGTTGCGGTCTGCAGAGCATCTTCCATCCCGGCTACCAGGCAGAGCATCGCGAAGCCAGTCGCCTGCTCGGCGACCACGCCATCGTGATCAAGGGCGAAGGTGGCGAGATCGAAGTCAACCCCGATGCCGCCTGCCATCTCTACGGCACCACCGATGGCGAAGCCTGGGACGAGGAATGGCCGGCGCTGTCCGCACTTCGCCATCTGAAGCCGGAAAGCCTGGATGCCGGCCAGTTGGTCGCCGTCTGGCGCGGGGAGAGCGAGGACGACTACGGCCTGCTGGCTGCCCATGCCACCATGGCCCTCGCCCTGCGGGGCCTCGGGATGGACCGTGACCAGGCGTTCGAAGAAGCCCGGCGCTTGTGGCTCGCGCGAAAAATATCGACCTGACCGATAGGTAGGACCACCAAATTACGCTTTTTCATCGATCAGCACCCGATAGACTGGTCTCCAACCCCAACTGCGGAGACTGACCATGGGCCTGCTGATCGATGGCAAGTGGCATGACAAGTGGTACGACACAGCCAAGGACGGGCGCTTCCAGCGCGAAAGCGCGCGGCGTCGCAACTGGATCACCGTCGACGGCGCGCCCGGACCATCGGGCCTGGGCGGTTTCCCCGCCGAAGCCGGCCGCTATCACCTCTATGTATCCCTGGCCTGCCCCTGGGCACACCGCACGCTGATCTTCCGCAAGCTCAAGGGTCTGGAATCCCTGATCGACGTCTCGGTGGTGAGCTGGCTGATGCTGGAACAGGGCTGGACCTTCGACCCGCGATACGGCTCCACCGGCGACAAGCTGGACGATCTCGACTACCTGCACCAGCGCTACGTCCGGGACACTCCGGACTACAGCGGCCGGGTGACGGTACCGCTGCTCTGGGACCGGAAGACCGGGCGAATCGTCAGCAATGAATCCTCCGAGATCATCCGGATGTTCAACAGCGCCTTCGACCACCTCACCGGCAATCACCTGGACTTCTATCCGGAGCCCCTGAGGGCGGAGATCGACGCGCTCAACGAGCGCATCTACCCGGCGATCAACAACGGTGTCTACCGTGCCGGTTTCGCCACCACCCAGGACGCCTACGAAGAAGCCTTCCACGCGCTGTTCGATGAACTCGATCACCTCGACGCCCTGCTGGAAACACGGCGCTACCTGACAGGCGAGCGCATCACCGAAGCGGACTGGCGGCTGTTCACCACCCTTATCCGCTTCGATGCCGTGTACCACGGCCACTTCAAGTGCAACCTGCGGCGCCTGGCGGACTATCCCAACCTTTCAGGCTGGCTGCGCGAGCTGTACCAGTGGCCGGGCGTAGCGGAGACGGTGGACTTCACCCACATCAAGCACCACTACTACGCCAGCCACCGAACCATCAACCCGACGGGAGTAGTACCGCTGGGCCCCGTGCAGGACTTCAGCCGCCCCCACGACCGCGGACATCTGAAAGCCTGGTCGGCGATACACGAGCCTCAGACGCTCGCCTGAGCGCCCTCGAACCAGGCCAGCTTGTCGCGCAGGGTCACCACTTCGCCGACTATCACCAGGGTCGGCGCATGGACCTCGTGCTCGGCCACCAGTTGCGGCAGATTGGCCAGGGTTCCGGTGAACACTCGCTGGCGGCTGGTAGTGCCTTGCTGGACCAGGGCCGCCGGCGTTCCGGCATCGCGGCCGTGCCTGATCAGCTGTTCGCAGATCACCGGCAAACCTACCAGGCCCATGTAGAACACCAGGGTCTGGCCCGGTGCGGTCAGGTCACCCCAGGGCAGATCGCAGCTGCCGTCCTTGAGGTGGCCGGTAACGAAGCGCACCGACTGTGCGTAGTCGCGGTGGGTCAGCGGAATGCCGGCATAGGCGGCACAACCCGAGGCGGCGGTGATGCCGGGCACCACCTGGAAGGGAATGCCATTGGCGGCCAGTTCCTCGATCTCCTCGCCGCCACGGCCGAAGATGAAGGGATCGCCCCCCTTCAGGCGCAGCACACGCTTGCCCAGCTTCGCCTGCTCGATCAGCAGGCGATTGATCTCGTCCTGGGGTACGGCGTGATCGGCACGACGCTTGCCGACGTAGATCCGCTCGGCGTCACGTCGGCACATTTCGATGATCGACGACGCCACCAGGCGATCGTAGAGCACCACATCGGCCTGTTGCATCAGGCGCAGGGCGCGGAAGGTCAGCAGGTCGGGATCGCCCGGCCCCGCGCCCACCAGGTAGACCTCGCCCAATGCCCTCGGCGCACCGCCGGCCACCCGCTCGGCCAGCAGGCGTTCGGCCTCGGCGCCCTGCCCGGCCAGCATGCGCTCGGCCACAGGTCCCTGGAAGACTTCCTCCCAGAACACCCGACGCTGTTGCACATCCGGGAACAGGGCCTTCACCTGGTCGCGGAATTTCTTCGCCAGGCCGGCGAGCTGGCCGTAGGCGGCGGGAATCCAGGTCTCGATCCTGGCGCGGATCAGGCGCGCCAGCACCGGTGCATCACCGGCGCTGGAAACGGCCACGATCAGCGGCGAGCGGTCGACTATGGCAGGGAAGATCACGCTGCAGAGCTTCGGCGCATCCACCACGTTGACCGGAATGCCACGCGCCTGGGCCTGGGCCGATACCTCGGCGTTAAGGGCCTGGTCATCGCTGGCGGCGATCACCAGCACGCAGGCATCCAGATCCGCATCCTGGTAACCCCGCTGCCGCGACTCGCCGCCGCTGTCCTCGACCATCTCCAGCAACTGCGTCCCGATCTCCGGCGCCACCACCCGCAGCCGCGCCCCGGCGTCAGCCAGCAGACGCGCCTTGCGCAGGGCCACCTCGCCCCCACCGACCACGAGCACCTGGCGCCCTTGAAGATTGTGGAACAGCGGGAGGAAATCCATAGCAGCGCCTTCTTGCAGTATCGATTGATGGTAAAGCTCTAACGGTCACCGCCCGCGCGCAGGCGGGCTGCGACGCGGGCGGTGAGACTTTCCATGCCCCGGCAGGGGAACGGCGATCAGCCGATGACTTCGATGCCGCCCATGTAGGGCTTGAGCACTTCGGGTACGCGGATGCTGCCATCGGCCTGCTGGTAATTCTCCAGCACCGCCACCAGGGTGCGGCCTACCGCCAGGCCGGAACCGTTCAGGGTGTGCACCAGCTCGGGCTTGCCGGTTTCCGGGTTGCGGTAGCGCGCCTGCATGCGGCGGGCCTGGAAGTCACCGCAGTTGGAGCAGGAGGAAATCTCGCGGTACTTGTCCTGGCTCGGCACCCAGACTTCCAGGTCGTAGGTCTTGGTGGCGGAAAAACCCATGTCGCCGGTGCACAGGGCCAGCACACGATAAGGCAGCTCCAGCAGTTGCAGCACGCGCTCGGCGTTTCCGGTCATGCTTTCCAGGGCCTCGAAGGACTTGGACGGCTCGACGATCTGCACCATCTCCACCTTGTCGAACTGGTGCTGGCGGATCATGCCGCGAGTGTCGCGGCCGGAGGCACCGGCCTCGCTGCGGAAGCAGGGGGTGTGGGCGACGAACTTCAGCGGCAGCTGCTTGGCCTCGAGGATCTCGCCGGACACGATATTGGTCAGAGACACCTCGGCAGTCGGGATCAGGTAGAAGTCGGCCTCGTTCTCGCGGGAGATCTTGAACAGGTCTTCCTCGAACTTCGGCAGCTGGCCGGTGCCCTGCAGGGCCGGAGCCTGCACCAGATACGGCGTGTAGGCCTCTTCGTAACCGTGGTCGGTAACGTGCAGGTTGATCATGAACTGTGCCAGGGCGCGATGCAGGCGGGCGATGGGGCCGCGCAGCAGGGCGAAACGGGCGCCGGACAGCTTGGCCGCGGTTTCGAAGTCCAGCCAGCCATGCTGCTCGCCAAGGGCCACATGGTCCTTGATCTCGAAGTCGAAGCTGCGCGGGGTGCCCCAGCGGCGCACTTCGACGTTGTGGTCTTCGTCATCGCCCAGCGGAACCGACTCGTGCGGCAGGTTGGGGATGTTCAACAGCAGGTTGTCCAGCTCGACCTGGATGCTTTCCAGCTCGCGCTTGCCCTCCTCCAGCTCGGAACCCATGCGGTCGACGTCGGCCAGCAGGGGGGCGATGTCCTCGCCGCGCTGCTTGGCCTGGCCGATGGCCTTGGAACGGGAGTTACGCTCGGCCTGCAGCTGTTCGGTGCGGGTCTGCACGGACTTGCGCTGGTTCTCCAGCGCCTCCAGGCGCGCTACGTCCAGTTCAAAGCCGCGGGTGGCGAGGCGTTCCGCGATTTCCCGGGTCTGGGTGCGGACCAGTTTGGCATCGAGCATGTCAGGTTCTCGTCTCTCAGATTTTCGTCAGTATCAGGCCGGCCCAGGTGGCGAGCAGGCCGCCCAGCACGCTCAGCGCCCCATAGCCCAGGGCCAGTGGCAGCTGGCCGCTTTCCAGCAGGCGCAGCGTGTCGAGGGAAAAGGATGAAAAAGTCGTCAGGCCGCCCAGGAATCCGACCATGAGGCCGGAACGGACTTCCACCGGTACCTCGGGGCGCAACAGGAACAGGCCGTAGAGGTAACCGATCAGCAGGCAACCGACGATATTGACCGCTAGGGTACCGGCGTAGAAGTAGCGTGGCCAGTGGCTGGCCACCAGATTTCCGGTGGCGAAGCGCAGCAGGGTACCCGCCACGCCGCCGGCGGAAACGGCGAGGATGAGTCCGATCACGGTTTTCTCCGTTGCCAGGAACTGTTGCGGTCGAGGTTCTTCAGGTGTTGCAGCTTGTCGCGGATCTTCAGTTCGAGACCTCTGGGCACCGGCTGGTAGTACTGGCGCGGCTCCAGCTGCTCGGGAAAGTAGTCCTCGCCCGCCGCATAGGCGTCCGGCTCGTCGTGGGCGTAGCGGTATTCCTCGCCATAGCCCAGCTGCTTCATCAGCTTGGTCGGCGCATTGCGCAGGTGCAGCGGGACTTCCAGGGAACCGTTGGCGGCGGCGTCCTGCATGGCGGCCTTGAACGCCATGTAGACGGCATTGCTCTTCGGTGCGCAGGCCAGGTAGGTGATGGCCTGGGCCACCGCCAGCTCGCCTTCCGGGCTGCCGAGGCGCTCCTGCACATCCCAGGCCGACAGGCACAGGCTGAGGGCCCGCGGGTCGGCATTGCCGATATCCTCGCTGGCCATGCGCACCACGCGGCGGGCGATATAGAGCGGATCGCAACCGCCATCCAGCATGCGCGCGTACCAGTAGAGCGCGGCGTCCGGGTCGGAGCCGCGCACCGATTTGTGCAGCGCGGAAATCTGGTCGTAGAAGGCCTCGCCGCCCTTGTCGAAGCGGCGGCGGCTGTCGCCCAGCAGGTTCTGCAGCAGCTCGGAGCCGATCTCGCCGCCGTCTTCGGCCAGGTCCGCGGCGTTCTCCAGCAGGTTGAGCAGACGCCGGCCATCGCCGTCGGCGGCGGCCATGAGGATGGCGAAGCTTTCGTCCGGCAGGCTCAGCCGACGCTTGCCCAGCCCCTTGTCCTCGTTCAGGGCACGGGCTACCAACTTGCGCAGGGCCGCTTCGTCCAGGCTTTTCAGCACATAGACGCGGGCGCGGGACAGCAGCGCGTTGTTGAGTTCGAAGGAGGGGTTCTCGGTGGTAGCGCCGATGAAGATCAGCGTGCCGTCTTCCACATAGGGCAGGAAGGCATCCTGCTGGGACTTGTTGAAGCGGTGAACTTCGTCGACGAAGAGGATGGTGCGCCGGCCATACTGGGCCGCCTGCTGCTTGGCCATTTCCACCGACTGGCGGATTTCCTTGACCCCGGAGAGCACGGCGGAAATGGTCTCGAAATGGGCATCGGTGACCTGGGCCAGCAACTTGGCCAGGGTGGTCTTGCCCACCCCGGGCGGCCCCCAGAAGATCATCGAGTGCAGTGCGCCCTGCTCCAGGGCTTCACGCAGCGGCTTGCCGGGCGCCAGCAGGTGCTCCTGGCCGACGTATTCGTCCAGGCTGGCGGCGCGCAGGCGTGCCGCCAGCGGCTGGGCGATGGGTTCGGAGCGGAACAGGTCCATGGGCGTTACGGCTTATTCCTGGATGACGTCGGCGCCTTCCGGGATCTTGAAGTTGAACTGCGCGGTGTCGATCGCCTGGTTCATCTTGACCCCGAGGAAGAGGATGTTGGTGCGCTGGCCGACACTGTCGATCAGCTGCATGTCGTTGATCACGCCATTGCGGAAAGACAGGCGCAGGGTATCGAACAGGGTGTCCTTGGCCTTGGGCTTGAGGATGAAGTCCACCACGTCGCCGCCTTCCTTGTGGGTGATCTCGAAGTTCTCGCTGATCTTCGAGACGTCGCCGGACAGCAGCAGCGCCGGGGTATGGGTCAGGCGCTGGTCCAGGGTCTGGATGGTCACCTGCTGCAGGTCCGGGTCGTAGAGCCAGACCTTGTCGCCATTGGAAACCAGCAGCTGCTCCATGGGCGCATCGGTGTGCCAACGGAACAATCCCGGGCGTTTCAGCGACAGCTCGCCAGAGGTTTCCTGCAGCTGGGTGCCAGAGCCATCCAGGGTCAATTGGGAAAAGCGGCCGGTAATGGTCTGGGCCTTGTTCAGCATTTCGGTCAGGCGGTTGATGGCCAGCTTGTCGTCGGCCTGGACCTGCATTGCAGCCAGGCCGAGTACGGCCACCATCAGCATGCGGATCAGTCGCATGGAAATCCTCTTCAAGAATCCGTTTCGGATCAGTCTCGCACCGGTGCCGGCGCGATCACCTCGCGCGACCCGTTGCCGTTCATGGGGCTCACCACCCCGGCCATTTCCATCGCCTCGATCATCCGTGCGGCACGGTTGTAGCCGATCTTCAGCTTGCGCTGCACGGCGGAGATCGAAGCGCGGCGGCTTTCGACGACGAAGCGCACGGCCTCGTCATAGAGCGGATCGTCTTCGCTGCCTTCGCCGCCGCCTTCACCACCCTCGCCACCGCCGGAGAAGCCACCGCCACCCTCTTCCACGCCGGCCAGGATGTCCTCGATATAGTCGGGGGCGCCGCGCAGCTTCCAGGCTTCCACCACGCGATGCACCTCATCGTCCGAGACGAAGGCGCCGTGGACGCGGATCGGCAGGCCGGTGCCGGGGGGCAGGTAGAGCATGTCACCGTGACCCAGCAGTTGCTCGGCGCCGCCCTGGTCGAGGATGGTGCGCGAGTCGATCTTGCTGGAAACCTGGAACGCCATGCGGGTCGGGATGTTGGCCTTGATCAGGCCGGTGATCACGTCCACCGAGGGGCGCTGGGTGGCGAGGATCAGGTGGATACCGGCGGCACGGGCCTTCTGCGCGATACGCGCGATCAGCTCTTCCACCTTCTTGCCGACGATCATCATCATGTCGGCGAATTCGTCGACCACCACCACGATGGTGGGCAGGGTCTTCAGCAGCGGCGCCTCGTCTTCCATGCTCTCGCGGCGGTAGAGCGGATCGGTCAGCGGAGTGCCCGCCTCCTCCGCGTCCTTCACCTTGCGGTTGAAACCCGCCAGGTTGCGCACGCCCATTGCGGCCATCAACTTGTAGCGCCGTTCCATCTCGGCGACGCTCCAGCGCAGGGCGTTGGCCGCCTCCTTCATGTCGGTGACCACCGGGCAGAGCAGGTGCGGGATGCCTTCGTAGATGGAAAGCTCCAGCATCTTCGGGTCGATCATGATCATCCGCGCCTGCTCCGGCGTGGACTTGAACAGGATCGACAGGATCATCGCGTTCACGCCCACCGATTTACCCGAGCCGGTGGTACCTGCCACCAGCAGGTGCGGCATCTTCGCCAGGTCGGTGATGATCGGCTTGCCGCCGATGTCATGGCCCAGGGCCAGGGTCACAGGCGACTTGGCCTCGTCGTATTCGGACGAGGACAGCACCTCGGAGAAGCGCACGATCTGGCGGTCCTCGTTGGGAATCTCGATGCCGACCGTGGTCTTGCCGGGGATGACTTCCACCACGCGCACGCTGATCACCGCCAGGGAGCGCGCCAGGTCCTTGGCCAGGTTGGAGATGCGGCTGACCTTCACGCCGGCGGCCGGCTGGATTTCGAAGCGGGTGATCACCGGCCCTGGATGGACCGATTCCACCAATACCTCGACGCCGAACTCCTTCAGCTTGATTTCCAGCAGGCGCGACATGGCCTCCAGGGACTCCGGAGAGAAACTCTTCTGCTTCTTCTCGGCCACATCGAGAATGGAAATCGGCGGCAGGGTGCCTTCGACCGCGGTGTCGATGAACAACGGAGCCTGCTTTTCCTTCTGCACGCGCTTGCTCGACTCGGCCGGCTTGGGCGGCGGCGGTGCTGCGATGACCGGCGCAGGACGCTTCTCGCGTTCGGTCATGTGCTTGGCGAGAGACTCCTCGCGCTCGATCAGACGCTCCTTGACCTTGGCCTGCTCGCGGCGATCGGGCACGACCGGCGCCGCCACCTCATTCACTCGCACGTCCACTTCTCGCAGTTTGGCCACCAGTTGCTTGCGCTC
The DNA here is from genome assembly GCF_042656385.1 of Pseudomonas sp. GCM10022186. NCBI lineage: Bacteria > Pseudomonadati > Pseudomonadota > Gammaproteobacteria > Pseudomonadales > Pseudomonadaceae > Pseudomonas > Pseudomonas sp. GCM10022186. The sequence continues at coordinate 60,196 of NZ_JBHSOU010000003.1, read as the reverse complement.
CAGGCGTGCGCTCCACCAGCGGTTCACCGCATTCTGGATGAGCTCGAAGAGGTCGAGGGTGATCTTGCCGGTCAGGTCCATGACCTTGAACCAGGACAGGTCGGTGAACACGGTCAGGCCGAAGAGGAAGAGCGCGAAGAACAGCAGCGTGCTGCCCTGGACGTTGAGCGCATTGACCGCCAGGTGGCTGAGGCTTTCGCCCAGGGCGCCGCCGGCCGAGGCCGGCAGGCCGGCATGGTCCTGGAAGTGGATATCGGCCAGCGCCGCACCGGACAGCACCAGGAACACCAGGCCGATCAGGCGCCAGGAGAACAGCCAACCGCTCCAGTCGATGGGCTCGTGGCGATGACGGAAGACCTGCAGGGTCTTGATCGCCAGCAGCAGCGGGAAGATGTAGGCGAAATAGCCCAGGGCCATGAACAGGATATCGGCGAACCAGGCACCCAGTCTGCCGGCGGAGTTCTGCACCTGCTCGACATTGCTGGTGTGGGTCCAGCCCGGATCGGAGGAATCGTAGGTGAGCAGCGCCATCCACAGGTAGAGGCAGACGGCGCCCAGCGCGATCAACGCACCTTCCTTGAGGCGATAATGCAATTGCTGGCGCCAGACAGGTGTCTGGGCTCTGGTCGTGGAATTCTTCAAAACGCGTCTTTTCCTGCGCCCGGGGCGCGTTCAAGAGTCGGTCGAGGGTGAAAAACCGCCAGGCAGTGTGCCATCACAGGTTCCAGCCCATTCTGAACGTTGCCCATTGTACGGATTTGACCGCGCGACGCCATGCGGGCAACGGATTGTCGCTCCAGCGTTTTGGCGACGTCTCGCGCTTCGGTGTAGCATAGCCGGCAACGATTTGCGTGATGCTCAATTGGAGCATGCATTCTCTTTCGTGACAAAGACTTATGGAGCCTTTTTATGAGCGAAGTCAAGCATTCCCGATTGATCATCCTGGGTTCCGGCCCCGCAGGTTACGCCGCCGCGGTGTACGCGGCCCGCGCCAACCTCAAGCCGACCGTCATCACCGGCATCCAGCCCGGCGGCCAGTTGACCACCACCACTGAAGTCGACAACTGGCCCGGCGACGTCGAAGGCCTCACCGGCCCGGTCCTGATGGAGCGCATGCAGAAGCACGCCGAGCGCTTCGATACCGAGATTGTCTACGACCACATCCACACCGCCGAGTTGCAGAAGCGCCCCTTCATCCTCAAGGGTGACAGCGGCACCTACAGCTGCGACGCACTGATCATCGCCACCGGCGCCTCCGCCCAGTACCTGGGCCTGCCGTCCGAGGAAGCCTTCGCCGGCAAGGGCGTTTCCGCCTGTGCCACCTGCGACGGTTTCTTCTATCGCAATCAGGTGGTCTGCGTGGTTGGCGGCGGCAATACCGCAGTCGAGGAGGCCCTCTACCTGGCCAATATCGCCAAGGAAGTCCACCTGATCCACCGCCGCGACAAGCTGCGCGCCGAGAAGATCCTCCAGGACAAGCTGTTCGAGAAGGCCGCCAACGGCAATATCCGCCTGCACTGGAACCACACCCTGGACGAAGTCCTCGGTGACAACAGTGGCGTGACCGGTGCACGCCTGGTGAACACCACCGACGGCAGCACCAAGGAACTGGCGCTGGCCGGCGTATTCATCGCCATCGGCCACAAGCCGAACACCGACCTGTTCCAGGGCCAGCTGGAAATGCGCAACGGCTACCTGCTGATCCAGGGCGGCTCGGAAGGCAATGCCACCGCCACCGCCATCGAGGGTGTTTTCGCCGCCGGCGATGTGGCCGACCACGTCTATCGCCAGGCCATCACCTCCGCGGGCGCCGGCTGCATGGCCGCGCTGGACGCCGAGAAGTTCCTCGACGACAACTGACAGGCAAGGCGGGTTTCGGCCCGCCCTCCCCTCCTCCATGCTCACCTGGCTCAAACGCGACTCCCTCGCCTTCCCCCCGTTAGGGCGCGCCCTGCGCGAACCCAACGGCCTGCTCGCCGCCGGCGGCGACCTTTCACCGGACCGCCTGATCCAGGCCTATCGCCACGGTTGCTTCCCCTGGTACCAGGAAGGCCAGCCGATCCTCTGGTGGTCCCCCGACCCGCGCACCGTTCTGCCTCCACAGGAAATCCACGTATCCCGCAGCCTGGCCAAGCTATTGCGCCAGGAACGCTTCAGCGTGACCTTCGACCGGGCCTTCCCGGCCGTCATCGAAGGATGCGCCGGCCCGCGCGGGTATACCGACGGCACCTGGATCACGACCGAAATGCAGGCGGCCTATATCGAACTGCATCGCCGCGGCGTCGCCCATTCGGTGGAGGTCTGGAAGGACGGCGAACTGGTCGGCGGCCTCTATGGACTGGCCATGGGCCAGCTCTTCTTTGGCGAATCCATGTTCAGCCGCGCCAACAACGCCTCCAAGGTCGGTTTCGCAACCCTGGCTCGACACCTGCATCAATGGGGTTTCGTCCTGATCGACTGCCAGATGCCCACCCTGCACCTGCAAAGCTTCGGCGCCCGCACCATCAGCCGGGAGAAGTTCTCCCGCTATCTGCAGCTCTACCTCGACCAGCCGAACAACGCCGACTGGATCGCCTAGGCGAGCCCCGCAGGCTGACATACACTTGCTGAAGGGTTCCTCCGGGGGTTGATCATGACCGAGCTGGCTCGCCTCAAGTTCTATGCCACTCAACCGCATCCATGCAGTTACCTGCCCGAGGAGCAGGCCACCACCCTGTTCCTCGACCCCAGCCAGCCGATGGACGTGGAGGTTTACGCCGAGCTCTCGGAAATGGGCTTCCGGCGAAGCGGCGATCACCTGTACCGCCCCCACTGCCAGCGATGCAACGCATGCGTACCCGCGCGCATTCCTGCCGACCAGTTCATTCCCAACCGCCAGCAGAAGCGCATCCTCAGGCGCAACGCCGACCTGAGCGTCACCGCGGTACACCCCTCGTTCACCGAGGAGTACTACGCACTGTACGTCCGCTACATCGAGCAGCGTCATTCCGATGGCGACATGTATCCACCCAGCCGGGACCAGTTCTCCACTTTCCTGGTGCGCGACCTGCCCTTCTCCCGCTTCTACGAATTCCGCCTCAACGGCGAGCTCAAGGCCGTGGCGGTCACCGATGTCCTGCCCAACGGCCTTTCCGCGGTCTACACCTTCTACGACCCGGACGAGGAGCGGCGCAGCCTCGGCCGTTACGCCATCCTCTGGCAGATCGGCGAAACCGCCCGCCTGGGCCTTCAGGCCGTCTATCTCGGCTACTGGATCAAGAACTGCCGGAAGATGAATTACAAGACCCAGTACCGGCCGATCGAGCTGTTCGTCAACCAGCGTTGGGTGACTCTCAGCTGAAGCCCTTGGCGAGCGGTGCAGTTTTCGGGCACAATGCACGCCGTTTTTGCCCACCGCCCCTGCGGCAGGGCTCATCTTTGAATACCGAGGGCTTTACTGCATGTCGAAAGAAGACAGCTTCGAAATGGAAGGCACTGTCATCGACACCCTGCCCAACACCATGTTCCGTGTGGAGTTGGAAAATGGGCACGTCGTCACCGCGCACATTTCCGGCAAGATGCGCAAGAACTACATCCGCATCCTCACCGGCGACAAGGTCCGCGTCGAGCTGACGCCGTACGACCTGAGCAAGGGCCGCATCACCTACCGCGCCCGCTGATCGTATAGCCAAGAAAAAGCCCGGCAATCGCCGGGCTTTTTCGTTTCCGACCCTCAGGCCATCTCCGCCGTGGTCTCGAACTCGAAGCTGAGCTCCTCATCCTTGACGTCCACGTGCACCACACCACCGTGCTCGGCCAGTTCACCGAACAGGATCTCCTCCGCCAGCGGCCGCTTGATCTTGTCCTGGATCAGCCGTGCCATGGGACGAGCCCCCATCTGCGCGTCATAACCGCGCTCGGCCAGCCAGCCACGAGCCTCGTCGCTGACCACCAGCTGCACACGCTTGTCTTCCAGCTGCGCCTGCAGTTCGGTGAGGAACTTGTCGACGACGCTCTTGATCACTTCGTGACTCAGGCGACCGAACTGGATGATGGTGTCCAGGCGGTTGCGAAACTCCGGCGTGAAGCTCTTGCGAATGACCTCCATGGCGTCCGAGGAGTGATCCTGGAGGGTGAAACCGATCGACGGACGCGCAGCAGTCTCAGCCCCCGCATTGGTGGTCATGATCAGGATCACGTTGCGGAAGTCCGCCTTGCGGCCGTTATTGTCGGTCAGGGTGCCGTGGTCCATCACCTGCAGCAGCAGGTTGAAGACTTCCGGATGGGCCTTCTCGATCTCATCCAGCAACAGGACGCAGTGCGGCATCTTGGTGATGGCCTCGGTCAGCAGGCCGCCCTGGTCGAAGCCGACATAGCCCGGAGGCGCACCAATCAGGCGCGAGACGGTATGCCGCTCCATGTACTCGGACATGTCGAAGCGCACCAGCTCGATACCCATGGCCTTGGCCAACTGGCGCGCCACCTCGGTCTTGCCGACACCGGTCGGACCCGCGAAGAGGAAGGAACCCACAGGCTTGTCCGGCGACTTCAGACCGGCGCGGGACAACTTGATCGCGGTCGACAGGGAATCGATCGCGGCGTCCTGGCCGAACACCGTCAGCTTCAGGTCGCGCTCCAGGTTACGCAGCAGCTCCTTGTCGGAACTGGTCACGTGCTTCGGCGGAATACGCGCGATCTTGGCGACTATGTCCTCGACCTGAGCCACCTCGATACGCTTGGCACGCTTTTCCTCCGGCTGCAGACGCTGGTACGCACCCGCCTCGTCGATCACGTCGATCGCCTTGTCGGGCATATGCCGGTCATTGATGTAGCGAGCCGCCAGCTCAGCCGCGGCACGCAACGCCTCGTCGCTGTACTCGATATGGTGATGCTGCTCGAAGCGCGCCTTGAGCCCCTTGAGGATGCCCACGGTGTCTTCCACCGAAGGCTCGGTGACGTCGACCTTCTGGAAGCGCCGCGCCAGGGCGCGATCCTTCTCGAAGATGCCGCGGAATTCCTGGAAGGTGGTGGAGCCGATGCAGCGGATCTCGCCGGACGACAGCAGCGGCTTGAGCAGGTTCGAGGCATCCATCACCCCGCCAGACGCCGCACCGGCGCCGATGATGGTGTGGATCTCGTCGATGAACAGGATGGCGTGCGGGCGCTTGCGCAGCTCGTTGAGCAACGCCTTGAAGCGCTTCTCGAAGTCGCCACGGTACTTGGTGCCCGCCAGCAGGGCGCCGAGATCCAGGGAATAGACCACGCTGTCGGCCAGCAGGTCAGGAACCTGGTTGTCGACTATGCGCTTGGCCAGACCCTCGGCGATGGCGGTCTTGCCGACGCCAGCCTCGCCCACCAGCAGCGGATTGTTCTTGCGGCGGCGGGCCAGGATCTGCGCGACGCGCTCCACTTCGGGCTCGCGGCCGACCAGCGGGTCGATGCGCCCCAGGCGGGCCAGTTCGTTCAGGTTGCTGGCGTAGGCGTCCAGGGGGTGGCCCGAGGCAGAGGCCTCGCCACCCTCCTCGTCCTGCATCTCCTGCTCGTGATCATGCTGCTCACCATGACCCGGCACCTTGGAAATGCCATGGGCGATGTAGTTGACCACGTCGATGCGCGCCACGCTCTGCTGCTTCAGCAGGAACACGGCCTGGCTTTCCTGCTCGCTGAAGATCGCTACCAGCACATTGGCACCGGTCACTTCACGCTTGCCGGAACTCTGCACATGGAACACCGCGCGCTGCAGGACACGCTGGAAGCCGAGCGTCGGCTGGGTTTCACGATCTTCGTCATGCTGCGGGATGAGCGGGGTGGTGGAGTCGATGAACTCCTGCAGGTCATGCCGCAGCTTGTCCATGTTCGCGCCACAGGCACGCAATACGGTGGCGGCAGCTTCGTTGTCCAGCAGGGCGAGCAGCAGGTGCTCGACCGTCATGAATTCGTGACGCTTGGCGCGGGCCTCCTTGAAAGCAAGATTGAGGGTGACTTCGAGCTCGCGGTTCAACATGGCTTCACCTCATACCCAAGCGGCGGCGTTAACCGTCCTTCTCGATTTCACAGAGCAGCGGATGCTGGCTCTCTCTCGCATATTGATTGACCTGCATGGCCTTGGTTTCGGCTATGTCGCGAGTGAACACGCCACAAACCGCCCGACCCTCCGTATGCACGGTCAGCATGATCTTGGTGGCGAGCTCCCGGTTCATACCGAAGAACGACTCGAGCACCTCGACCACGAAATCCATAGGGGTGTAGTCATCGTTAAACATCACCACCTTATACATAGGTGGCGCCTGCAAGGCCGGCTTGGCCTCCTGCACCGCCAGGCCGGTGGAGTCGTCCTCATGATGCTGCGGACCGTCCTGATTGAATGTTAGTCGAATCTGGCTGCTTGCATGCATGCTGGAAATAAAGGTCATGGATGAATGAAAAACGGCCTTTGGGAAGACTTTGATCCGTTTCTCAGGCGATGCGGGCATCGCCTTGACTAACGGCAAAACGGTGTTACAACCAGTGGATACCCGTCTTCGGGTATCAGGGGTTCCACGCGCGTGGCCAAGGTGGCCTTCAGGGCGTGGAGTCGAAGTGGATGATACTCCAGTGATGGAGTCCTTTGCAGAGGGATATCAGCATGCTTAGCGGTAAGGTCAAGTGGTTCAACAACGCCAAAGGCTATGGATTCATCCTTGCCGAAGGCCGAGATGAGGACCTGTTCGCCCACTACTCGGCCATCCAGATGGACGGCTACAAGACGCTAAAGGCTGGACAGCCGGTAAGCTTCGATATCATCCAGGGCCCGAAAGGGCTGCATGCCGTGAATATTCGCCCGGTCACGGCCACCACCGAAGCACCCGTCGCCATCAGCCAACCCCAGGGCAGCACAGTAGAAATTTGAGCCCTTGCAATATTTGGGCATGAAAAAGGCCGGTCAGATGACCGGCCTTTTTGTGTCTGCCTTCAGACTCACATGTGCGCGATGATGGCGTCACCGAACTCGGAGCAGGACAGCAGCTTGGCGCCGTCCATCAGGCGCTCGAAGTCGTAGGTCACGGTCTTCGCGGCGATGGCGCCGTTGGTGCCCTTGATGATCAGGTCGGCAGCTTCGGTCCAGCCCATATGGCGCAGCATCATCTCGGCGGAGAGGATGACCGAGCCCGGGTTCACCTTGTCCTGGCCGGCGTACTTCGGCGCGGTGCCATGGGTGGCTTCGAACATGGCGACGGTGTCGGACAGGTTGGCACCGGGGGCGATACCGATACCGCCAACCTCGGCCGCCAGGGCGTCGGAGAGGTAATCACCGTTGAGGTTCAGGGTGGCGATCACGTCGTACTCGGCCGGACGCAGCAGGATCTGCTGCAGCATGGCGTCGGCGATCACATCCTTGACCACGATGCTCTTGCCGGTCCGCGGGTTCTTGAACTGCATCCACGGGCCACCGTCCAGCAACTCGGCACCGAACTCGTCGCGGGCGACTTCGTAGCCCCACTCCTTGAAGGCACCTTCGGTGAACTTCATGATGTTGCCCTTGTGGACGATGGTCACGGAGCTGCGATCGTTGTCCACGGCGTACTGCAGGGCCTTGCGCACCAGGCGCTTGGTGCCGTCCTGGGAAACCGGCTTGATGCCGATGCCGCAGTTCTCGGTGAAGCGGATCTTCTTGACGCCCATTTCCTCGGTGAGGAACTTGATGATCTTCTCGGCCTCGGGGCTGCCGGCCTTCCACTCGACGCCGGCGTAGATGTCTTCGGAGTTCTCGCGGAAGATCACCATGTCCACGTCACCGGGCTTCTTCACCGGGCTCGGCACGCCTTCGAACCAGCGCACCGGGCGCTGGCAGACATAGAGGTCCAGCTCCTGGCGCAAGGCCACGTTCAGGGAACGGATACCGCCGCCGACCGGCGTGGTCAGGGGGCCCTTGATGGAGACGACGTAGTCGCGAACGGCTTCCAGGGTTTCTTTCGGCAGCCAGGTGTCCTGGTCATAGACCTGGGTGGCCTTCTCGCCGGCGTAGACCTCCATCCAGGAAATCTTGCGATCGCTGCCATAGGCCTTGGCGACCGCGGCATCCACCACCTTGATCATGACCGGACTGATGTCGACGCCGATGCCGTCGCCTTCGATGAAGGGGATGATCGGGTTGTTCGGTACCTTCAGGGACATATCTGCATTGACGGTGATTTTGTCACCGACTGCCGGCACCTGGATCTTTTGGTATCCCATGCTGAGCTCCGTGTTGTGGTTGAGAACGCTCTTGCAGCTCGTCAGCCTACTCCAGTTATTCGGTGATCGACCATATCTTCCTTAGTCGAAAACACAGGTCTGCGTCGCCCCACCCAAAGGAGTGGTATACTGCGCGCCGTGACTTGACAGTCATCGGGGTCGAGCAGTCTGGGACCAGACTCACTGTCCTCGCAGCGGCCGGGCCACCACCATGGTTCAGTCGTACAACGCTCTACTGGCGCTCCATTACCCCCGCGGCAATTCTCGGCTGAGCTCAACGTCGACATTGAGCGAATGCGTCTACCAGTGCGCTTCGAGAGTCTGTGCGCGCCCAGAAAAGAAGAGAGTTAAACGTTAATGTCCAACCGTCCGAAGATCACCTACACCTTCACCGACGAAGCCCCCGCGCTCGCCACCTACTCGCTCCTCCCCATCGTCAAAGCCTTCGCCGCCTCGGCGGGCATCGACGTCGAAACCCGCGACATCTCTCTTGCAGGACGCATCCTGGCCTCCTTCGCTGACAAGCTCGCAGCCGACAAACGCATCGAAGACGACCTGGCCTACCTGGCCAATCTGGCCACTTCGCCCGACGCCAACATTGTCAAGCTGCCGAACATCAGCGCCTCCGTGCCGCAGCTGAAAGGCGCCATCGCCGAACTCCAGGCCCTGGGCTACGACGTCCCGGACTTCCCGGAAGATCCGCAGACCGACGAAGAGAAAGACACCCGCGCCCGCTACGCCAAGGTCCTGGGCAGCGCCGTGAACCCGGTCCTGCGTGAAGGCAACTCCGACCGCCGCGCCCCGGCCGCCGTCAAGGCGTACGCCCGCAAGCACCCGCACTCCATGGGCAAGTGGAGCATGGCCTCCCGCTCCCACGCCGACTACATGCGCGGCGGCGACTTCTTCTCCAGCGAGCAGTCCATCACCATGGCCAAGGCCGGTGACGTGCGCATCGAGTTCGTCGGCAAGGACGGCAAGGTCGAGGTCAAGAAGCAGCTTTCCCTGCTGGACGGCGAAGTCCTGGACAGCATGTTCATGAGCTGCAACAAACTGCGCGCCTTCTTCGAGAAGACCCTGCAGGACTGCAAGGAAAGCGGCGTCATGTGGTCCCTGCACGTCAAGGCGACCATGATGAAGGTCTCCCACCCGATCGTCTTCGGCCACGCGGTCAGCGTTTACTACAAGGACGTGTTCGACAAGTACGGCGAACTGTTCAAGGAACTGGGCGTCAACCCGAACAACGGCATCAGCAGCGTCTACGACAAGATCAAGGTGCTGCCGGCGTCCCAGCAGGAAGAGATCCTCCACGACATCCACGAGGTGTACAGCCACCGCCCGGAAATGGCGATGGTCGACTCCGTGAAGGGCATCACCAACCTGCACATCCCGAGCGACGTGATCGTCGACGCCTCCATGCCGGCGATGATCCGCAACTCCGGCCAGATGTGGGGCAAGGACGGCAAGCAGAAGGACACCAAGGCGGTGATGCCGGAGAGCACCTACGCCCGCATCTACCAGGAGATGATCAACTTCTGCAAGACCAACGGCGCCTTCGACCCGACCACCATGGGCAGCGTGCCGAACGTCGGCCTGATGGCGCAAAAGGCCGAGGAATACGGCTCCCACGACAAGACCTTCGAAATGACCGCCGACGGCACCATGCGCGTGGTGGCCGCCGATGGCACCGTGCTGATGCAGCACGAAGTCGAAGCCGGCGACATCTGGCGCGCCTGCCAGACCAAGGACGCCCCGATCCGTGACTGGGTCAAGCTGGCCGTTACCCGCGCCCGCTTGTCCAACACCCCGGCCATCTTCTGGCTGGACCCGGAGCGCGCCCACGACCGCGAACTGCAGAAGAAGGTCGAACTGTACCTGCAGGACCACGACCTGACCGGCCTGGACATCAGCATCAAGGGCTACAACGAAGCCATCCGTACCAGCATGGAGCGCCAGATCCGTGGCCTGGACACCATCTCGGTGACCGGCAACGTCCTGCGCGACTACCTGACCGACCTGTTCCCCATCATGGAACTGGGCACCTCGGCCAAGATGCTCTCCATCGTTCCGCTGATGGCGGGCGGCGGCATGTACGAGACCGGCGCCGGCGGTTCGGCTCCGAAGCACGTGCAGCAGCTGGTTGAAGAGAACTACCTGCGTTGGGATTCCCTGGGCGAGTTCCTGGCCCTGGCCGTATCCCTGGAAGAAACCGGCATCAAGGCCGGCAACGCCAAGGCCAAGCTGCTGGGCAAGACCCTGGACGAAGCCACCGGCAAGCTGCTGGACAACAACAAGTCGCCGTCGCGCAAGGTTGGCGAAATCGACAACCGCGGCAGCCACTTCTACCTGGCGCTGTACTGGGCCCAGGCCCTGGCCGCCCAGGACGAAGACGCCGAACTGAAGGCCCACTTCGCTCCGCTGGCCAAGACCCTGACCGAGCAGGAAGCGACCATCGTCGCCGAACTGAACAGCGTCCAGGGCAAGGCCGCGGACATCGGCGGCTACTACCGCTCCAACCCCGAGCTGACCAGCCAGGTAATGCGCCCCAGCGCCACCCTGAACGCCGCCATCGACGGCCTGCTGGCCTGATCGGCGTAATGGACCAAGAAAACCCCGGGCTCGCCCGGGGTTTTCTTTTTTCGCCACCCACGCCTTAATGTCGCCCCTTTTCCGGAGCCTTCCCGATGACCTGGCAACCCCACATCACAGTCGCGACCGTAGTCGAAGACCAGGGCCGCTTCCTGCTGGTCGAAGAAGAAGCCGGTGGCCGCGCCGTGTTCAACCAGCCGGCCGGCCACCTCGAGGCCGACGAAACCCTGCTCCAGGCCGCCCTGCGCGAAACCCTCGAGGAAACCGGCTGGGAAGTCGAACTCACCGCCGTCACCGGCATCTACCTCTATACGGCGCCGAGCAACGGCGTGACCTACCAGCGCGTCTGCTTCGCCGCCCGCCCACTGCGCCACCATCCCGAGCGGCCACTGGACGACGGCATCATCGGTCCGCGCTGGCTGACCCGCGACGAACTGTTGGCCGAGAAGGACCGCTGGCGCAGCCACCTGGTCCTGCGCTGCATCGACGACTACCTGGCAGGCGAGCGCTTCCCCCTCAGCCTGATCCGCGTCGCCTGATCACCGCCCGGCCTGATAGAATTCCGCTTTTGCTTAACAGCCAGTGCAGATTCCCATGCGTGATCCAGCCAATACCCGCGTCATAGTCGGCATGTCCGGCGGCGTCGACTCCTCGGTTTCCGCCCTCCTGCTCCTCGAGCAGGGCTACCAGGTGGAAGGACTGTTCATGAAGAACTGGGACGAGGACGACGGCACCGAATACTGCACCGCCAAGGTGGACCTGGCCGATGCCCAGGCCGTCTGCGACCGCATCGGCATCAAGCTGCACACCGCCAACTTCGCCGCGGAGTACTGGGACCACGTGTTCGAGCACTTCCTCGCCGAATACAAGGCCGGCCGCACGCCGAACCCGGACATTCTCTGCAACCGCGAGATCAAGTTCAAAGCCTTCCTCGACTACGCCCTGTCCCTGGGCGCCGACCTGATCGCCACCGGCCACTACGTGCGCCGCCGCGACATCGAGGGCCGCACCGAGCTGCTCAAGGGCCTGGACCCGAACAAGGACCAGAGCTACTTCCTCCACGCCGTCGGCGGCGAGCAGATCGCCCGCACCCTGTTCCCGGTGGGCGAACTGGAGAAGCCGGAAGTACGCGCCATCGCCGAGAAACACGGCCTGGCCACCGCCCGCAAGAAGGACTCCACCGGCATCTGCTTCATCGGCGAACGCCGCTTCACCGACTTCCTCAAGCAGTACCTGCCCGCCCAGCCCGGCGATATCGAGACCACCGAAGGCGAAGTCATCGGCCGTCACCACGGCCTGATGTACCACACCATCGGCCAGCGCCAGGGCCTGGGCATCGGCGGCATGAAAGACGCGACCGACGACCCCTGGTACGTGCTGGCCAAGGACCTTGCGCGCAACGTGCTGATCGTCGGCCAGGGCAATGAGAACCCCTGGTTGTTCTCCCGCTCGCTGAAGGCCTCCGAGATCTATTGGGTCAACCCCATCGACCTCGCCCAGCCGCGCCGTCTCAAGGCCAAGGTGCGCTACCGCCAGAGCGACCAGCCCTGCATCCTGGAAAAGACCGCCGACGGCTATGTCGCGGTGTTCGACGAGGCGCAGCGCGCAGTCACGCCCGGCCAGTCCGTGGTGTTCTACGACGGCGAAATCTGCCTCGGCGGCGGCGTGATCGAAAGCGCCGAGCCCTGGGATGCCGGAGTGCAGCGCCCATGAACCAGACCCGCGAACAACTGGTCGCCCTCGGCGCCGTCTTCGAAGCCGCCGCCCTGGTGGACCGCATCGCCAAGACCGGGCAGATCAGCGAGCCGCCGCTGGGCTGCATGCTCGGCAGCCTGCTGGTGCGTGACCCGAAGGACACCCTGGAGGTCTACGGCGGCGACGACATCAATCTGCGCGACGGCTACAAGGCCCTGGCCAGCGCCCTGGAGCGCGAACCCTCCAGCCTGCAGCGCGAGCCCTTGCGCTACGCCCTCGCCCTGCTCACCCTGGAGCGCCAGCTGGCCAAGCGCGGCGATATGCTGGAGATCATCGGCACCCGCCTGGACCAGATCCAGCAGCAGGTGCAGCACTTCGGTCTGGTGCACGACAACGTCATCGCCGCCTGCGCCAGCCTCTACCAGGACACCCTCAGCACCTTCCGCCAGCGCATCCAGGTACACGGCGACATGCGCCACCTGCAGCAGTCGAGCAATGCCGCCAAGATCCGCGCCCTGCTCCTCACAGGCATCCGTGCCGCGCGCCTCTGGCGCCAGTTGGGCGGCAACCGCTGGCAGCTGCTGTTCAGCCGCCGCAAGCTGCTCAACGAACTCTACCCCCTCCTGCGCGGCTGACCCCATCGCGCCATGCGTCGAACGGCCATGGCGCGAAAGCGGCGAGCGAGACGAAATACGTGTATGATGTGCGCCCCTTTTCGTTGACCGATTGTCCGAGAACGCCCTCATGCAGCTTTCCTCGCTCACCGCGGTTTCCCCCGTAGACGGCCGCTACGCCGGCAAAACCAGCGCCCTGCGCCCGATCTTCAGCGAATACGGCCTGATCCGTTGCCGCGTCCAGGTAGAGGTCCGCTGGTTGCAGCGCCTTGCCGCCCACGCCGGCATCCCGGAAGTCGCGCCCTTCTCCGCCGAAGCCAATGCCCTGCTCGACAAGCTGGCCGAAGACTTCCAGCTGGAGCACGCCGAGCGCATCAAGGAAATCGAGCGCACCACCAACCACGACGTCAAGGCCGTGGAATACCTGCTCAAGGAGCAGGCCGCCAAGCTGCCGGAGCTGGCCAAGGTCAGCGAATTCATCCACTTCGCCTGCACCAGCGAGGACATCAACAACCTGTCCCACGCCCTGATGCTGCGCGAAGGCCGCGACCAGGTCGTGCTGCCGCTGATGCGCCAGCTGGCCGACGCGATCCGCGACCTGGCCGTGCGCTTCGCCGACGTGCCGATGCTGTCCCGCACCCACGGCCAGCCGGCCTCGCCCACCACCCTGGGCAAGGAAATGGCCAACGTGGTCTACCGCCTCGAGCGCCAGATCGCCCAGGTCGCGGCCGTACCGCTGCTGGGCAAGATCAACGGCGCCGTGGGCAACTACAACGCCCACCTGTCCGCCTACCCGGAAGTCGACTGGGAAGCCAACGCCCGCGAATTCATCGAAGGCGACCTGGGCCTGGCCTGGAACCCCTACACCACCCAGATCGAGCCGCACGACTACATCGCCGAGCTGTTCGACGCCATCGCCCGCTTCAACACCATCCTGATCGACTTCGACCGCGACGTCTGGGGCTACATCTCCCTCGGCTACTTCAAGCAGAAGACCATTGCCGGCGAGATCGGCTCGTCCACCATGCCGCACAAGGTCAACCCGATCGACTTCGAGAACTCCGAAGGCAACCTGGGTATCGCCAACGCGCTGTTCCAGCACCTGGCCAGCAAGCTGCCGATCTCCCGCTGGCAGCGCGACCTGACCGACTCCACCGTGCTGCGCAATCTGGGTGTCGGCTTCGCCCACAGCGTCATCGCCTACGAGGCAACCCTCAAGGGAATCAGTAAGTTGGAGCTGAATGCTCAGCGTATTGCTGAAGATCTGGACGCCTGCTGGGAAGTCCTTGCCGAGCCGATCCAGACCGTGATGCGCCGCTACGCGATCGAGAATCCGTACGAGAAGCTCAAGGAACTGACCCGCGGCAAAGGCATCAGCCCTGAAGCCCTGCAGACCTTCATCGATGGCCTGGACATCCCGGCCGAGGCCAAGGCCGAACTGCGCAAGCTCACCCCCGCCAGCTACATCGGTAATGCCGTAGCCCAGGCCAAGCGCATCTGACCGGTTTTGAACCAGTGCACGCCCGGCTGTGCCGGGCGTTTTTATTTCAAAGGCTTAGATATGAATCCTGATATTCCTCTTCAACTTCTGGGCGGCCTTACCGCGCGCGAATTCCTGCGTGATTACTGGCAGAAGAAGCCGCTCCTGATTCGCCAGGCCATCCCCGATTTCGAAAGCCCCATCTCGCCCGATGAGCTGGCGGGCCTGTCCCTGGAAGAGGAAGTCGAATCGCGCCTGGTGCTCGAACACGGCGAGCGCCCCTGGGAACTGCGTCGCGGCCCCTTCGCCGAAGACACCTACCAGAACCTGCCCGAGCGCGACTGGACCCTGCTGGTCCAGGCGGTCGACCAGTTCGTCCCGGAAGTCGCCGAACTGCTGGAGCAGTTCCGCTTCCTGCCCAGCTGGCGCATCGACGACGTGATGATCAGCTTCGCCGCGCCGGGCGGCGGCGTTGGCCCGCACTTCGACAACTACGACGTCTTCCTCCTGCAAGGCCATGGCCGCCGCCGCTGGAAGATCGGCCAGATGTGCGACGCCGAAAGCGCGCTCCTGCCCCACGCCGACCTGCGCATCCTCGCCGACTTCCAGCAGACCGACGAATGGGTCCTGGAGCCCGGCGACATGCTCTACCTGCCGCCGCGCCTGGCCCATTTCGGCATCGCCGAAGACGACTGCATGACCTACTCCGTCGGTTTCCGCGCCCCCAGCGCCGCCGAAGTGCTGACCCACTTCACCGATTTTCTCGCCCAGTTCCTGCCGGACGAGGAACGCTACAGCGACGCCGGCACCGCCCCGGCCAGCGATCCCCACGAGATCCAGCGCGACGCCCTGGACCGCCTCAAGGCGCTGCTCAATGAGCACATGAGCGATGAGCGCCTGCTGCTGACCTGGTTCGGCCAGTTCATGACCGAGCCGCGCTACCCCGAACTGGTAGCCGGCGCCGAGGTGGAAGAAGACGACTTCCTCGCCGCCATCGAGGACGGCGCCGTGCTGGTGCGCAACCCCAGCGCCCGCCTGGCCTGGTCCGAAGTGGATATCGGCCTGGTGCTCTTCGCCAGCGGCCAGAGCCGCCTGCTGCCGGGCGACCTGCGCGAGCTGCTGAAGCTGCTCTGCGCCGCCGACGCACTGCACCGGGAGAATCTCGGCCAATGGCTGGCCGATGACGAGGGGCGTAAGCTTCTCCTGGAACTGGTCAAGCAAGGGAGCCTGGAGTTTGCCGATGAGTGAGATACATGTCCGTATTGCCGACTGGCAGAAGGACAATGCCGACCTGCGACGTATCCGCGAAACCGTATTCATCGCCGAGCAGTCCGTCGCACCGGAATTGGAGTGGGACACCGAAGATGCGGACGCCGTGCACTTTCTCGCCTTCGAGCAGGACTATGCTATCGGCACCGCCCGCCTGCTGCCTGACGGCCACATCGGGCGCGTTTCGGTACTCAAGGACTGGCGTGGACTTAAGGTCGGCGACCGGCTTCTGCAGGCAGCCATCGCCGAAGCCGAGCGTCGTGGCCTGAAGCGTCAGATGCTTTCCGCCCAGGTCCATGCCACCGCGTTCTACGAGCGTCACGGCTTCAAGGTCGTCAGCAGCGAGTTCCTCGAGGCTGGCATCCCCCACGTGGACATGGTGCGCGAAAGCCAGTAGAGGCAGAGATGAACGAGAACGCCCCGGACCCCGCTGAGAACGACGTCGAACTGCCGGCAATCGAATTCCAGTCGCCGGGGCGCTTCAGCGTTCACAATCCCGGCCCCGCCCAGGGCGAAGCGCCTGGCTGGGAGCCGGCCCCCTTCATCCTGGGCAGCCACGATCACCTGGAGCGCTTCAGCACGCCGGAACAGGCCCGCGCCCACGCCCTGGCGCTGATGCAGCAGGCACGCCGCAGCCTGTGCCTGTACAGCCCCGACCTGGAGCCCTGGCTCTACCACAACAGCGCCATCCAGCAAGCCTGCACCCGGCTGCTGATCAGCGACCCGAAATGCCAGCTGCGCATCCTGGTGCGCGACCTGAGCCGTGCCGTGAAGGAAGGCCACCGCCTCTTCAACCTGAGCCGGCGCATTTCCAGCAATTTCCAGATCCGCCGGATCAACCCCGACCATCCCTCGGAAGACCTGGCCTATCTCATCGCCGACGACCGCGGCCTGCTGGTGCGCCCCGAACCCGACCAGTTCGCCGGCTACGCCCTGTACAACGACCCCGGAAGGACCCGGCTGCAGCAAACCCGCTTCGACCAGGCCTGGGACCTCAGCATCACCGACCCCGACCTGCGGAGCTTCCTGCTATGAGCCCACGCGCCCTGCTCGCCAGCTTCCTGCTGCTGCTCTGCGTACCCCTGCAAGCCGCCACGGAACTCATCCAGCTGCGCTATCGCAGCGCGGAAGAGCTGCTGCCCATGGCGCAGTCGGTGCTTGGCAACGCGGGGCGCGTCAGCGCCTATGGCAACCAGCTCATCGTCAACGCCGAACCGGCGAAGATCACCGAGTTGCGCAGCCTGCTCGACCAGCTCGACACCCGTCCGCGGCGGCTGCTGATCAGCGTCGACACCAGCGACAGCAATTTCCAGAGCGACCGCGGCTATGCGGTCAACGGTTCGGCCAGCGTCGGCGGCGTCGAAGTCGAGGCGGGCCGCGGCGAAGTGCGCGGCCGCGACCAGGTGCGCATCATCCGCCGCAGCACGGACAGCCGCGGCAGCGGCGTGCAGCAGGTGCAGACCACCGAGGGCTACCCGGCACTGATCCAGGTGGGTCAGAGCGTGCCCATCACCACTACCAGCAGCGGCCCCTACGGCGAGCTCTACAGCAACACCGAGTATCGCAACGTCACCCGCGGCTTCTATGTCACCGCCACCCTCAGCGGCGAACTGGTGCACGTCAGCATCGCCAGCAATCGCGACCGCCTGAACAGCGCCCGGCCCGGCGTGATCGACGTGCAGAGCACCGACACCAAGGTCAGTGGCCGCCTCGGCGAATGGATCACCATCGGCGCCGTGAACCAGGACAATCTGTCGGAGCAGAGCGGCTTCCTGCGCCACCGCACCACCCAGGGCCGTGAAGACATGACCCTGCGCCTCAAGGTCGACGCGGTCGACTGATCGCGTATTTTCTGACCAGCCGGTCTCCTCCTAAAGTCTTATGTAGTAGTCCAAAAAAAACACTACAAAACGTTTGACGAACACATGTTCGAAGAGCATGATGGCCTCGCTCCCGCTAGCCAGGGGCCCTGAAAAGGGCCTTCGGACCGCGCTCCCAGCCAACCAGCCGAGCCGATCCGTGTTGCGACAGCCCACAAGGCAGTGCGACGAGGTTGCGACTGGAACGAAGTTGTCCTGAGGGACGGGGAAGCGCCCGCAACAACCGCAAGATCGGAGGCAGTGCCCGGCGAATCGCCCATCGGTTACCACGAACCGGCAAGCGATCGAAGAGCGCAAAACCACCCGACGATCTCCGCGAGAGTCTGCAAATCGTCCCCCCTCTGCCCTTGGCTCCATCTCCTCCAGTCGACCCTTCGACGCGCTGCGGTGAGCAACCCGCAATAACCTTCAGAACGCAGGTTGTTGAGTGGGAAAGTCGGTGCTCAACCAATACACACTTTGAAGGATTGACCATGTCCGCTTATCAGAACGACATCAAGGCCATTGCCGCACTGAAAGAAGTGAACGGTAACAGCTGGAGCGCTATCAACCCCGAGTCGGTTGCCCGCATGCGCGCCCAGAACCGCTTCAAGACCGGTCTGGATATCGCCAAGTACACCGCGGCCATCATGCGCAAGGACATGGCCGAGTACGACGCCGACTCCTCCGTCTACACCCAGTCCCTGGGCTGCTGGCACGGCTTCATCGGTCAGCAGAAGCTGATCTCCATCAAGAAGCACCTGAAGACCACCAACAAGCGCTACCTCTACCTGTCCGGCTGGATGGTCGCTGCCCTGCGTTCCGACTTCGGCCCGCTGCCCGACCAGTCCATGCACGAGAAGACCGCCGTTTCCGGCCTGATCGAAGAGCTCTACACCTTCCTGCGCCAGGCCGACGCCCGTGAACTGGACCTGCTGTTCACCGCCCTGGACGCCGCCCGCGCCGCCGGCGACAAGGCCAAGGAAGCTGAAATCCAGGCTCAGGTCGACAACTACGAAACCCACGTAGTACCGATCATCGCCGACATCGACGCCGGTTTCGGCAACGCCGAAGCCACCTACCTGCTGGCCAAGAAGATGATCGAAGCCGGTGCCTGCTGCATCCAGATCGAGAACCAGGTATCCGACGAGAAGCAGTGCGGCCACCAGGACGGCAAAGTGACCGTTCCCCACGAAGACTTCCTCGCCAAGATCAACGCCGTTCGCTACGCCTTCCTCGAGCTGGGCGTTGACGATGGCGTGATCGTTGCCCGTACCGACTCCCTGGGCGCCGGCCTGACCAAGCAGATCGCCGTTACCCGCCAGCCGGGCGACCTGGGCGACCAGTACAACTCCTTCCTGGACTGCGAGGAAATCTCCGCCGCCGAACTGCAGAACGGCGACGTGGTGATCAACCGCGGCGGCAAGCTGCTGCGTCCCAAGCGCCTGGCTTCCAACCTGTTCCAGTTCCGCAAGGGCACCGGCGAAGACCGCTGCGTCCTGGACTGCATCACCTCGCTGCAGAACGGCGCCGACCTGCTGTGGATCGAGACCGAGAAACCCCACGTTGGCCAGATCAAGGGCATGGTTGACCGCATCCGCCAGGTCATCCCGAACGCCAAGCTGGTGTACAACAACAGCCCGTCCTTCAACTGGACCCTGAACTTCCGTCAGCAGGTGTTCGATGCGTTCGTCGCCGAAGGCAAGGACGTTTCCGCCTACGACCGCGCCAACCTGATGAGCGTGGAATACGACGAAACCGAACTGGCCCAGATCGCCGACGAGAAGATCCGCACCTTCCAGCGCGACGGCTCGGCCCAGGCCGGCATCTTCCACCACCTGATCACCCTGCCGACCTACCACACCGCCGCGCTGTCCACCGACAACCTGGCCAAAGGGTACTTCGCCGACCAGGGCATGCTGGCCTACGTGAAGGGCGTTCAGCGCCAGGAACTGCGCCAGGGCATCGCCTGCGTCAAGCACCAGAACATGGCGGGTTCCGACATCGGCGACAACCACAAGGAGTACTTCGCTGGCGAAGCCGCTCTGAAGGCCAGCGGCAAAGACAACACCATGAACCAGTTCCACTAAGAGGAACTGCCACCAGCCGACCACGCATCGGCCGGACATGGCGAGCCAGAGAACCCCGGTGCCTGCACCGGGGTTTTTCTTTGCGCGCCCTGTAGGCGCCTGATGGGTATCATCGAATTCAACCCATCCTACGCCCCTCCCCTCAGCGAGATGGAGCCGTGTAGGATGGGTTGAGCACAGCGATACCCATCGCTCCGACTTAGAATCACAAGGTAATCCCCTCCCGGAGAACCGGCCGTGCCAAGAACCCTGCTGCTGATCCTGCTGCTCATTTCCCCGACCCTGCGTGCCGGCGACCTCGAACTGCTGGTCGCCCAACCCGCCCTGGACGAGGTGCTCGGAGAACTGAAGAGCAGCCGACATCCGCACTTCGCCGTGGTCGACTACGGCCGCGCCTCCACACTGCCGCGCTTCTACCTCTTCGACAGCCGTAGCCACGCCTTGCTGGGCAGCTTCCGGGTCGCCCATGGCAAGGGCTCGGACCCGGACCATGACAGCCACGCCGACAACTTCTCCAACGCCTTCGGGAGCCGTGCCTCCTCCCTTGGCCTGTTCCGTACCTCCGAGGTGTTCGACAGCGAGGAGCCCGGTCACGGCCGCTCCATGCGCCTCGTCGGCCTCAGCCCGAGCAACAGCAATGCCGAGGAGCGCGCCATCGTCATCCATGCCAACGCCTACATGGAGGATGACTTCATCCGCCGCCACGGCGTACCCGGGCGCAGCTACGGTTGCCTGGTGCTGTCCAACGCCGACCGCAACCAGGTGATCCGGCAACTGCAAGGCGGCGCGCTGATCTTCGCCATCAGCCAGAAGGACCAGGCCCTTGCCAGCCAATGATTCACCGCCGGACGCGCGTCATTCCCCATGCAACAGCAACTACACGCCGTTGTCACGGTTCCGTCGCTTTCAATGGTTAGCGTCAGGGCTCCGTTGATTCGCCTGCGTGGAGACCCGCCTTGGACCAACACAACGACAATGCCGTGCTCTTTGGCAACGGCGACGAACTGCCCAGCAACACCACCAACAACCCGCATATCAACGACCTGGTCGGCGGCCTCAACCGCCGTCAGCTGCTGATCGGCGGCGCTGCCATGAGCACCCTCGCCTTCCTCGGTGCAGCCCTTCCCGGCGAGGCGCTGGCGGCTGATGCCGACGCCAAGGGCTTTTCCTTCAAGCCCCGCTCGCGCCTGCCCTTCGAAGCCATTCCCACCGGCCGCGCCGACACCATCACCGTCCCGCCGGGCTACAAGGCCACCCCCTTCATTCCCTGGGGCACCCCGATCACCGGGCGCTACCCGGCTTTCCTGGACGACGCCAGCAACAGCGCCCAGGACCAGGCCGAGCAGATCGGCATGCACCATGACGGCATGCACTACTTCCCCATCGATGCCCGTCGCGGTTCCGGCAAGAACTCCGAGCACGGCCTTCTGGTGCTCAACCATGAATACATCGACGCCCCGCTGCTGCATCCCAACGGCGCGACCCTGGTGGACGGCAAACGCGTCAGCGCCGAGGAAGTACGCAAGGAAATCAACGCCCACGGCGTATCGGTGGTGGAGATCCGCCGCAATGTAAGCGGCGAGTGGGAAGTGGTGCCGAGCCGCCGCAACCGCCGCATCACCGCCGCGACGCACATGGAAATCACCGGCCCGGCCCGCGGCCACAAGCTGCTGCAGACCCGCTACAGCCCACAAGGTACCGCCACCCGCGGCACCCAGAACAACTGCTCCAATGGCTTCACCCCCTGGGGCACCTACCTCACCTGCGAGGAGAACTGGGCCGGCTACTTCGCCACCCGCGATGCGGACCTGCCGCGCGAACTCAAGCGCTATGGCCTGCGCAACGCCAGCCGCTTCGGCTGGGAAACCCTCGCCGGCGACGAGTTCGAACGCTTCGATGCCACCCGCAAGGCCGCCGACGCCAAGGACGACTACCGCAACGAGCCCAACCACTTCGGCTGGATAGTCGAAATCGACCCCTTCGACCCGGACTCCACCCCGGTCAAGCACACCGCCCTCGGCCGCTTTGCCCACGAAGGCCTGATCTTCGCCCCGGTGAAACCGGGCCGCCCGGTGGTCTGCTATTCCGGCGATGACTCGCAGAACGAGTACATCTACAAGTACGTCAGCCGCGACAAGTACCGCCCCGGCCAGGCCAACGGCCGCCTGCTGGACGAAGGCACCCTCTACGTCGGGCGCTTCAATGCCGATGGCAGCGGCGACTGGCTGGCCCTGGACCTCGACGACAGAAACTTCCTCAAGGCCTGCCAGGCCGCAGGTGTCAGTTTCGCCGACCAGGGCGAGGTGCTGATCAATACCCGCCTGGCCGCCGACATCGTCGGCGCCACCCGTATGGACCGCCCTGAATGGGGCGCGGTGAACCCGGACAACGGCGAGGTCTACTTCACCCTCACCAACAACACCGCACGCACCACCGCCGACGCCGCCAACCCGCGCCCGGCCAACGCCTACGGCCACATCATCCGCTGGCGCGAAAACAGCCGCGACCATGCCGGCCAGCGTTTCGACTGGAACATCTTCCTGCTCGCCGGCCCGGAAGGCGACAGCCGCGCCCCCAACGGCCAGGCCCTCACCGCCCAGAACATCCTCGCCAGCCCCGACGGCCTCTGGTTCGACGACGAAGGCCGCCTCTGGATCCAGACCGACATGAGCGGCAACCAACTGAGCGCCGGCCCCTTCGGCAACAACCAGATGCTGGTGGCCGATCCGCGCAGCGGCGAGCTGAAGCGCTTCCTGGTCGGCCCGCTGGGCGCCGAGGTGACCGGCATCAGTGCAACGCCGGACTTCCGCACCCTGTTCGTCAACATCCAGCATCCGGGCGAAGGCTCCACGGGCACCAACCTGCTCAGCACCTGGCCGGATGGCCCGGGCAAGCGTCCGCGCTCCTCCACCGTGGTCATCACCCGCGAGGATGGCCGCCGGTTACTCTGATCCCCCCTCGAAACTTTCGGCCGGCCAGCGATGGCCGGCGTTTTTTTCACATCGGAAGAGCCCGAGCGGAAAAAAACAATAGGATTTGTCGCAAATATGAAAGTGATCCGGAGAGCAACTTAGGAGGATTAGGACGTATTTGTACAAGCAGTTTCTTAGTTCTACGGAGCAATTCCCGTGTAGTGACTAATTAACCGCCAGTCAAATGCTAATGACTCTCATTACACCACCAACAAGCACACCCAGTGCGACATAAGGCCGCAATCAGACCAAGGCCTAAGGAAATCCTGAAAGCCACGCGATACGCGGCCTGCAGAGGAGAGGGGCACCAAAAAACGGGCGCCTCGGGCAAATTTTTGGCCTGAAAAATTTACTTGCACACCCGCTCGGGCATAAAATTGTCGGAATCGATTGCCAGGGCATCATTTGATCCCTGCATTAAACCTTTTAACGCAAGTGAACGCCGTTCCTTGTCTTAAGGAGTTCCGGCATGTCGGAAGCTACTGCCATCATGTCCCACAACTGGGGTTTCGCTGTTTTCCTGCTGGGTGTCGTCGGCCTCTGCGCCTTCATGATCGGGGTCTCGAGCCTGCTCGGCAGCAAGGCCATCGGCCGCAGCAAGAACGAACCCTTCGAATCCGGCATGCTCCCCACCGGCACCGCCCGCCTGCGCCTTTCCGCCAAGTTCTATCTGGTCGCGATGCTCTTCGTGATCTTCGACGTCGAAGCCCTCTTTCTCTTCGCTTGGTCCGTTTCCGTCCGTGAAAGCGGTTGGGCCGGTTTTATCGAAGCAACCATTTTCATAGCAATTCTGTTGGCAGGTCTTGTCTACCTTTGGCGCATCGGGGCGCTCGATTGGGCTCCCGAAGGTCGTCGCAAGCGGCAGGCGAAGCTAAAACAATGAGGCTTTGGCAATGCAATACAAACTTACTCGGATCGATCCGGATGCGACTTACGAGCAGTATCCGATCGGCGAACGGGAGACCGTTTCCGACCCGCTGCTAGAAGATCAGGTGCACAAGAACATCTTCCTGGGCAAGCTCGAGGATGTTCTCAACGGCGCAGTCAACTGGGGTCGCAAGAACTCCCTGTGGCCGTACAACTTCGGCCTCTCCTGCTGCTACGTGGAGATGACCACCGCCTTCACCGCGCCGCACGACATCGCGCGCTTCGGTGCGGAGGTCATTCGTGCATCACCGCGCCAGGCGGACTTCATGGTCATCGCCGGCACCTGCTTCGTGAAGATGGCACCGGTCATCCAGCGCCTCTATGAGCAGATGCTCGAGCCCAAGTGGGTGATCTCCATGGGTTCCTGCGCGAACTCCGGCGGCATGTACGATATTTACTCGGTCGTTCAGGGCGTGGACAAGTTCCTCCCCGTGGACGTCTACATTCCCGGCTGCCCGCCCCGACCGGAGGCGTTCCTGCAAGGCCTGATGCTGCTGCAGGAATCCATCGGCCAGGAGCGCCGCCCGCTATCCTGGGTCGTGGGGGACCAAGGCATCTATCGTGCCGACATGCCCTCCGAGCGGGAAAAGCGCCGCGAACAGCGTATTCAGGTCACCAACCTGCGCAGCCCCGACGAAGTCTGAGCCTGTTCTTCCCCGGAAGACTTGAGGCTCATTCTTTACGTTGACGAATAGCGACCGAGACCATGACTGCAGACACCGTTCTGTCCATTCCGCCTTACAAGGCAGACGACCAAGACGTCGTCGTAGAACTGAATTCCCGCTTCGGCGCCGAAAGCTTCACCCTCCAGTCGACCCGCACCGGCATGCCGGTGATCTGGGTTGGCCGTGACAAGCTGATCGACGTCCTCAAATTCCTGCGCAACCTGCCGCGCCCCTACGTCATGCTGTACGACCTGCATGGCGTCGACGAGCGCCTGCGTACCCAGCGCCGCGGCCTGCCGGGCGCCGACTTCACGGTGTTCTACCACCTGATGTCGCTGGAACGTAATAGTGACGTGATGATCAAGGTCGCCTTGTCCGAGAGCGACCTCAACCTGCCCACCGCCACCGGCATCTGGCCCAACGCCAACTGGTACGAGCGGGAAGTCTGGGACATGTACGGCATCACCTTCGCCGGCCATCCGCACCTGTCGCGGATCATGATGCCCAACACCTGGGAAGGTCACCCGCTGCGCAAGGACTACCCGGCGCGCGCCACCGAATTCGACCCCTTCAGCCTGACCCAGGCCAAGCACCAGCTCGAAGAAGAAGCTGCGCGCTTCCGCCCGGAAGACTGGGGGATGAAACGCCACGGCGAGAACGAGGACTACATGTTCCTCAACCTCGGCCCGAACCACCCCTCCGCCCACGGTGCCTTCCGCATCATCCTGCAGCTGGACGGCGAAGAGATCGTCGACTGCGTGCCGGAAGTCGGTTACCACCACCGCGGCGCCGAGAAGATGGCCGAGCGTCAGTCCTGGCACAGCTTCATCCCCTACACCGACCGCATCGACTACCTCGGCGGGGTGATGAACAACCTGCCGTACGTCCTCGCGGTGGAGAAGCTCGCCGGCATCAAGGTGCCGCAGCGCGTCGACTTCATCCGCGTGATGATGGCCGAGTTCTTCCGGATCACCAGCCACCTGCTGTTCCTGGGTACCTACATCCAGGACGTGGGCGCCATGACCCCGGTGTTCTTCACCTTCACCGACCGCCAGCGTGCCTACAAGGTGATCGAGGCCGTCACCGGCTTCCGCCTGCACCCGGCCTGGTACCGCATCGGCGGCGTCGCCCACGACCTGCCGCGCGGCTGGGATGGCCTGGTCAAGGAATTCGTCGAATGGCTGCCCAAGCGCCTCGACGAGTACGAAAAGGCCGCCCTGAAGAACAGCATCCTGCGTGGCCGTACCATAGGCGTGGCGCAGTACAACACCAAGGAAGCCCTCGAGTGGGGGGTCACCGGTGCCGGCCTGCGTTCCACCGGCTGCGACTTCGACCTGCGCAAGGCGCGCCCCTACTCCGGCTACGAGAACTTCGAGTTCGAAGTGCCGCTGGCCCACAACGGCGATGCCTACGACCGCTGCATGGTCCGTGTTGAAGAGATGCGCCAGAGCATCCGCATCATCGACCAGTGCCTGAAGAACATGCCGGAAGGCCCGTACAAGGCGGACCACCCGCTGACCACGCCGCCGCCGAAAGAGCGCACGCTGCAGCACATCGAGACCCTGATCACCCACTTCCTGCAGGTTTCCTGGGGCCCGGTCATGCCGGCCAACGAAGCCTTCCAGATGATCGAGGCGACCAAGGGCATCAACAGCTACTACCTCACCAGCGACGGCAGCACCATGAGCTACCGCACCCGGATCCGGACGCCCAGCTTCCCCCACCTGCAGCAGATCCCTTCGGTGATCCGCGGCAGCATGGTGGCGGACCTGATCGCCTACCTGGGCAGTATCGACTTCGTAATGGCTGACGTGGACCGCTGATATGAGCACCCTTATCCAGACCGACCGTTTCGTCCTCAGCGAAACCGAGCGCTCGGCCATCGAGCACGAAATGCATCACTACGAGGACCCGCGCGCGGCGTCCATCGAAGCCCTGAAGATCGTCCAGAAGGAGCGCGGCTGGGTGCCTGACGGCGCCGCCGACGCCATCGGCGCGGTCCTCGGCATCCCCGCCAGCGACGTCGAGGGCGTGGCCACCTTCTACAGCCAGATCTTCCGCCAGCCGGTAGGCCGCCACGTGATCCGCGTGTGCGACAGCATGACCTGCTACGTCGGCGGCCATGAGTCCGTCGTCGCCGAAATGCAGAAGCAGCTCGGCATCGGC
Organism: Pseudomonas sp. GCM10022186; assembly: GCF_042656385.1. Classification (NCBI taxonomy): domain Bacteria; kingdom Pseudomonadati; phylum Pseudomonadota; class Gammaproteobacteria; order Pseudomonadales; family Pseudomonadaceae; genus Pseudomonas; species Pseudomonas sp. GCM10022186. The sequence continues at coordinate 33,680 of NZ_JBHSOU010000003.1, read as the reverse complement.
CTCGGCCAGACCACCACCGACAACCGCTTCACCCTGCTGCCGGTCTGCTGCCTGGGCAACTGCGACAAGGCCCCGGCGGTGATGATCGACGACGACACCTTCGGCGACGTCCAGCCTGACGGCGTTGCCAAGCTGCTGGAGGCCTATCAATGAAGACCCTTACCTCCATCGGCCCGGCCAACCGCATCAATCGCAGCGAAGAGACCCATCCGCTGACCTGGCGCCTGCGCGAAGACGCGCAGCCGGTATGGCTCGAGGAATACCAGCAGAAGAACGGCTACGCCGCCGCGCGCAAGGCCCTGACCGAAATGGCCCAGGCCGACATCGTGCAGCAGGTCAAGGACTCCGGCCTCAAGGGCCGCGGCGGTGCGGGCTTCCCCACCGGCGTGAAGTGGGGCCTGATGCCGGCCGACGAATCCATGAACATCCGCTACCTGCTGTGCAACGCGGACGAAATGGAACCCAACACCTGGAAGGACCGCATGCTGATGGAACAGCTGCCCCACCTGCTGGTGGAAGGCATGCTGATCAGCGCCCGCGCCCTCAAGGCCTACCGTGGCTACATCTTCCTGCGCGGCGAGTACGTCGACGCGGCGCGCAACCTCAACCGCGCCATCGACGAAGCCAAGGCCGCCGGCCTACTGGGCAAGAACATCCTCGGCAGCGGTTTCGACTTCGAACTCTTCGTGCACACCGGTGCCGGCCGCTACATCTGCGGTGAAGAGACCGCGCTGATCAACTCCCTGGAAGGCCGCCGCGCCAACCCGCGCTCCAAGCCGCCCTTCCCCGCCGCCGTCGGCGTCTGGGGCAAACCCACCTGCGTCAACAACGTCGAGACCCTGTGCAACGTGCCGGCGATCGTCGCCAACGGCGTGGACTGGTACAAGACCCTGGCCCGCCCGGGCAGCGAAGACATGGGCACCAAGCTCATGGGCTTCTCCGGCAAGGTGAAGAACCCCGGTCTCTGGGAACTGCCCTTCGGCGTCCCGGCCCGCGAGCTGTTCGAGGACTACGCTGGAGGGATGCGCGACGGCTTCAAGCTGAAGGCCTGGCAACCCGGCGGCGCCGGTACCGGCTTCCTGCTCCCCGAGCACCTGGACGCCCCCATGTACGCCGCCGGCATCGCCAAGGTGGGCACCCGCATGGGTACCGGCCTGGCGCTGGCCATCGACGACAGCATCAACATGGTCTCCCTGCTGCGCAACATGGAAGAGTTCTTCGCCCGCGAGTCCTGCGGCTGGTGCACTCCCTGCCGCGACGGCCTGCCCTGGAGCGTCAAGCTCCTGCGCGCCCTCGAGCGTGGCGAAGGCCAACCCGGCGACCTGGAGACCCTGGAGCAGCTCGTCAGCTTCCTCGGCCCGGGCAAGACCTTCTGCGCCCACGCACCGGGTGCCGTCGAGCCGCTGGGCAGTGCGATGAAGTATTTCCGTCCGGAGTTCGAGGCAGGCATCGCCCGCCAGATCCCGGCAGCGCGACCGATCCCGGTCGGCGCCTGAGAAGAAGATTCGCGTGGCGGCGGCCGCTGATCCGGCCCCGCGCGCACACTGATTCCATTAGCCAAAGCCCGGTCACACGGGCAGATGAAGACTGAACCATGGCCACTATCCACGTAGACGGCAAGACGCTCGAAGTCGATGGTGCAGACAACCTCCTGCAGGCCTGTCTGTCCCTCGGACTCGACATCCCCTACTTCTGCTGGCACCCGGCGCTCGGTAGCGTCGGCGCCTGCCGCCAGTGCGCGGTGAAGCAGTACACCGACGAAAACGACAAACGCGGTCGCCTGGTCATGTCCTGCATGACCCCCGCCACCGACAACACCTGGATTTCCATCGACGACGAAGAGGCCAAGCAGTTCCGCGCCAGCGTCGTCGAATGGCTGATGACCAACCACCCGCACGACTGCCCGGTGTGCGAGGAAGGCGGTCACTGCCACCTGCAGGACATGACGGTGATGACCGGCCACAACGCCCGTCGCTACCGCTTCACCAAGCGTACCCACCAGAACCAGGAACTCGGCCCGTTCATCGCCCACGAGATGAACCGCTGCATCGCCTGCTACCGCTGCGTACGCTACTACAAGGACTACGCCGGCGGCACCGACCTCGGCGTCTACGGCGCCCACGACAACGTCTATTTCGGCCGCGTCGAGGACGGTGTGCTGGAGAGCGAATTCTCCGGCAACCTGGTGGAGGTCTGCCCGACCGGTGTGTTCACCGACAAGACCCACTCCGAGCGCTACAACCGCAAGTGGGACATGCAGTTCGCCCCGAGCATCTGCCACGGCTGCTCCAGCGGCTGCAACATCAGCCCCGGCGAGCGCTATGGCGAGATCCGCCGCATCGAGAACCGCTTCAACGGCTCGGTGAACCAGTACTTCCTCTGCGACCGCGGCCGCTTCGGCTACGGCTACGTCAACCGCGAAGACCGTCCGCGCCAACCGCTGCTGGGCAACCAGAAGCTCGGCCTGGACGCCGCCCTGGACAAGGCCGCCGAACTGCTGAAAGGCAAGCGCGTGATCGGCATCGGCTCGCCACGTGCCAGCCTCGAAGGCAACTTCGCCCTGCGCGAACTGGTCGGCGCCGAGAACTACTACTCCGGCATCGCCGCCCAGGAACTCGCCAACCTGCGCCTGATCCGCGACATCCTGCAGAACGGCCCGCTGCCGGTGCCGACCCTGCGCGACGTCGAGAAGCACGACGCGATCTTCGTCCTCGGTGAGGACCTGACCCAGACCGCCGCCCGCATGGCCCTCGCCCTGCGCCAGGCGGTCAAGGGCAAGGCCACCGAAATCGCCGCCTCGATGAAGATCCAGGACTGGCACATGGCCGCCGTGCAGAACGTCGCCCAGGACGCCCTGAATCCGCTGTTCATCGCCAGCGTCGCCGCCACCCGCCTGGATGACGTCGCCGCCGAGAGCGTCCACGCCGCCCCGGCGGACCTCGCCCGCATCGGCTTCGCCGTGGCCCACGCCATCGACCCGAGCGCCCCGGCCGTAGAAGGCCTGGAAGCCGAGGCCGCCGAGCTGGTCAAGCGCATCGCCGATGCCCTGCTGGCCGCCAAGCGTCCGCTGGTGATCTCCGGCGCCTCCCTGGGCGAGAAAGCCCTGATCGAGGCCGCCGCCAACATCGCCAGCGCCCTGAAGAACCGCGAGAAGAACGGCTCCCTCAGCCTGGTGGTCCCGGAAGCCAACAGCATGGGCCTGGCCCTGTTCGGTGGCGAGTCCGTCGACGCCGCCCTGGACGCCCTGACCTCCGGCAAGGCCGACGCCGTGGTCGTTCTCGAGAACGACCTGTATCGCCGCGCCGATGCCGCCAAGGTGGACGCCGCACTGGCCGCCGCGAAAGTCGTGATCGTCGCCGACCACCAGCAGACCGCTACCGTCGAACACGCCCACCTGGTGCTGCCGGCCGCCAGCTTCGCCGAAGGCGACGGCACCCTGGTCAGCCTGGAAGGCCGCGCCCAGCGCTTCTTCCAGGTCTTCGAGCCGAGCTACTACGACGACCAGATCATCATCCGCGAAGGCTGGCGCTGGCTGCACGCGCTGCACAGCACCCTGCAGGGCAAGGCCGTGGACTGGACCCAGCTGGACCAGGTCACCACCGCCTGCGCCGAAAGCAGCCCGCTGCTGGCCGGCATCCGCGATGCCGCACCGACCGCCTCGTTCCGCATCAAGGGCCTGAAGCTCGCCCGCGAACCGCATCGCTACAGCGGCCGTACCGCCATGCGCGCCGATATCAGCGTGCACGAGCCGCGCCAGCCCCAGGACAAGGACTCGCCCTTCGCCTTCTCCATGGAAGGCTATGCCGGCAGCGTCGAACCTCGTCAGCAGATCCCCTTCGCGTGGTCCCCGGGCTGGAACTCGCCGCAGGCCTGGAACAAGTTCCAGGACGAAGTCGGCGGCCACCTGCGCGCCGGCGACCCGGGCGTGCGCCTGATCGAGGCCAAGGGCGCGGCTCTGCCCTGGTTCAGCGTCAATGCCGCCTTCAACCCGACCCAGGGCACCTGGCAGGCCGTGCCGCTGCACCACCTGTTCGGCAGCGAGGAGAACAGCTCCCGCGCCGCCCCGGTGCAGGAGCGCATCCCGCAGCCCTACGTGGCCATGGCCAAGGACGAAGCCGACCGCCTCGGCGTCAATGACGGCGCCCTGCTCGCCCTGACCATCAACGGCCAGACCCTGCGTCTGCCGCTGGCCGTCAAGGAAGAAATGGGCATCGGCCTGGTCGGCCTGCCCGCCGGCCTGCCGGGCATCCCGGCCGCCTTCGCCGGCGCCGTCGTCACCGCCGTACAGGAGTCCGCGCAATGAGCTGGCTGACGCCCGAACTGATCGACATCGTCGTCGCCGTCCTCAAGTCCATCGTCATCCTCCTGGCGGTGGTGGTGAGCGGCGCGCTGCTCTCCTGGGTGGAGCGCCGCCTGCTGGGCCTGTGGCAGGACCGTTACGGTCCGAACCGCGTGGGCCCCTTCGGCGCCTTCCAGCTGGGCGCGGACATGATCAAGATGTTCTTCAAGGAAGACTGGACCCCGCCGTTCGCCGACAAGCTGATCTTCACCCTGGCGCCCATCATCGCGATGAGCGCCCTGCTGGTGGCGTTCGCCGTGGTGCCGGTCACCCCCACCTGGGGCGTGGCCGACCTGAACATTGGCATCCTGTTCTTCTTCGCCATGGCCGGTATCGCGGTGTACGCGGTGCTCTTCGCCGGCTGGTCGAGCAACAACAAGTTCGCCCTGCTCGGCAGCCTGCGCGCCTCGGCCCAGACCATCTCCTACGAGGTGTTCCTGGCCCTGTCGCTGATGGGCATCGTGGCCCAGGTCGGTTCCTTCAACATGCGCGACATCGTTGAATACCAGGCGCAGAACCTGTGGTTCATCATTCCGCAGTTCTTCGGCTTCTGTACCTTCATCATCGCCGGCGTCGCCGTGACCCACCGTCACCCGTTCGACCAGCCGGAAGCGGAACAGGAACTGGCCGACGGCTACCACATCGAGTACGCCGGCATGAAATGGGGCATGTTCTTCGTGGGCGAGTACATCGGCATCGTGCTGATCTCCGCCCTGCTGGTGACCCTGTTCTTCGGCGGCTGGCACGGCCCGTTCGGCATCCTGCCGCAGATCCCCTTCATCTGGTTCGCGCTCAAGACCGGCTTCTTCATCATGCTGTTCATCCTGCTGCGCGCGTCCATCCCGCGCCCGCGCTATGACCAGGTGATGGCCTTCAGCTGGAAGGTGTGCCTGCCGCTGACCCTGATCAACCTGCTGGTGACCGGCGCCCTGGTGCTGGCCGCGGCCCAGTAAGGAGTAATGCCATGATCAAAGAAATCATCCATGTCGTGCATGGCACCTTCACCCAGCTGCGAAGCCTGGTGATGATCTTCGGCCATGCCTTCCGCAAGCGTGACACCCTGCAATACCCGGAAGAGCCCGTGTACCTGCCGCCGCGCTACCGCGGCCGCATCGTCCTCACCCGCGACCCCGACGGCGAGGAGCGCTGCGTAGCCTGCAACCTCTGCGCCGTGGCCTGCCCGGTCGGCTGCATCTCCCTGCAAAAGGCCGAGACCGAGGACGGCCGCTGGTACCCGGAATTCTTCCGCATCAACTTCTCCCGCTGCATCTTCTGCGGCCTGTGCGAGGAAGCCTGCCCCACCACCGCGATCCAGCTGACCCCGGATTTCGAGATGGGCGAGTTCAAGCGCCAGGACCTGGTGTACGAGAAGGAAGACCTGCTGATCTCCGGCCCCGGCAAGAACCCGGACTACAACTTCTATCGCGTGGCGGGCATGGCCATTGCCGGCAAGCCGAAAGGCGCCGCGCAGAACGAGGCCGAGCCGATCAACGTGAAGAGCCTGCTGCCCTAAGGAGACGCGCGTGGAATTCGCCTTCTATTTCGCCGCCGCCGTGGCGGTAGCCTCCACCGTGCTGGTGATCACCAACACCAACCCGGTGCATGCCCTGCTCAACCTCATCGTCTCGCTGCTGGCGGTGTCGATGTGCTTCTTCGCCCTGGGGGCGCCCTTTGCCGGCGCCCTCGAAATCATCGTCTACGCCGGCGCCATCATGGTGCTGTTCGTCTTCGTGGTGATGATGCTGAACCTCGGACCGGCCATCGCCGAGCAGGAGAAGAAGTGGCTCAAGCCGGGCATCTGGACCGGGCCGGCCATACTCTCCGCCGCGCTGCTGGCCGAGCTGCTCTACGTGCTGTTCGGCAACGCCAGCGGCGCCACCATCGGCCACACCACGGTGGACTCCAAGACGGTCGGCATCAGCCTCTTCGGCCCCTATCTGCTGGCCGTGGAACTGGCCTCCATGCTGCTGCTGGCAGCCCTGGTCGCCGCCTTCCACCTCGGCCGCCACGAAGCAAAGGAGTAACGCCATGACTGGCATCCCAATGGAACACGGCCTGGCGCTCTCCGGCGTACTGTTCTGCCTGGGCCTGATCGGCCTGATGGTGCGGCGCAACATCCTCTTCGTGCTGATGAGCCTGGAAGTGATGATGAACGCCGCCGCCCTGGCCTTCGTGGTCGCCGGCGCCCGCTGGGCCCAGCCTGACGGCCAGATCATGTTCATTCTGGTGATCAGCCTTGCAGCCGCCGAGGCCAGTATCGGCCTGGCGATCCTGCTGCAGCTGTACCGCCGCTTCCATACCCTCGATATCGACGCTGCCAGCGAGATGCGCGGATGAACCTTCTATTCCTCACTTGCCTGTTCCCCCTGCTCGGCTGGTTCATCCTGGCCTTCTCCCGCGGGCAGCTCTCCGAACGCGCCGCCGCCGTCATCGGCGTCGGCTCGGTGGGTCTGTCCGCCCTGGTTGCCGCCTGGATCATCTGGCAGTTCAACGTCGCGCCGCCGGCAGGTGGCGTCTACACCCAGACCCTGTGGCAGTGGATGAGCGTGGCGGGCTTCGCCCCCAGCTTCACCCTCTACCTGGACGGCCTGTCCCTGACCATGCTCGGCGTGGTCACCGGCGTCGGCTTCCTGATCCACCTGTTCGCCTCCTGGTACATGAGCGGCGTCGAGGGTTTCTCGCGCTTCTTCGCCTATACCAACCTGTTCATCGCCAGCATGCTGTTCCTGGTGCTGGGCGATAACCTGCTGTTCCTCTACTTCGGTTGGGAAGGCGTGGGCCTGTGCTCCTACCTGCTGATCGGCTTCTACTACAGCCACACGCCGAACGGCAACGCGGCGCTCAAGGCCTTCATCGTCACCCGCGTCGGCGACGTGTTCATGGCCATCGGCCTGTTCATCCTGTTCTTCCACCTGGGCACCCTGAACATCCAGGAGCTGATGAAGCTGGCCCCCGAGAAGTACGTGGCCGGTGATGCCTGGCTCTGGGTCGCCACCCTGATGCTGCTCGGCGGCGCCGTGGGCAAATCCGCCCAGCTGCCGCTGCAGACCTGGCTGGCAGACGCCATGGCCGGCCCGACCCCGGTCTCCGCGCTGATCCACGCCGCCACCATGGTGACCGCGGGCGTCTACCTGATCGCCCGTACCCACGGCCTGTTCCTGCTGACTCCGGAAATCCTCGAACTGGTCGGCATCGTCGGCGGCGTGACCCTGGTCCTGGCCGGCTTCGCCGCCCTGGTGCAGACCGACATCAAGCGCATCCTCGCCTACTCCACCATGAGCCAGATCGGCTACATGTTCCTCGCCCTGGGCGTTGGCGCATGGGACGCGGCGATCTTCCACCTGATGACCCACGCCTTCTTCAAGGCCCTGCTGTTCCTCGCCTCCGGTGCGGTGATCAACGCCCTGCACCACGAGCAGAACATCTTCAAGATGGGTGGCCTGTGGAAGAAGCTGCCTTTGCCCTACGCCTGCTTCATCGTCGGTGGTGCCGCCCTGGCCGCGCTGCCGCTGGTGACCGCCGGCTTCTACTCCAAGGACGAGATCCTCTGGGAAGCCTTCGCCAGCGGCCACAGCGCCCTGCTCTACGCGGGCCTGGGTGGTGCGTTCCTGACCTCGATCTACACCTTCCGCCTGATCTTCATCGCCTTCCACGGTGAAGCGAAGACCGAAGCACACCCGGGCCATGGCGTCGCCCACAGCCTGCCGCTGGTGGTCCTGCTGGTGCTCTCCACCTTCGTCGGCGCGCTGATCACCCCGCCGCTGGCCGGTGTGCTGCCGGAAAGCGTCGGCCATGCCGGCGGCGAGGCCAAGCACAGCCTGGAAATCGCCTCGGGCGCCATCGCCCTGGCGGGCATCCTGCTGGCCGCCATGCTCTTCCTCGGCAAGCGCCGCTTCGTCAGCGCCGTCGCCCAGAGCGCCCCGGGCCGCCTCCTCGGCGCCTGGTGGTTCGCCGCCTGGGGCTTCGACTGGCTCTACGACCTGCTGTTCGTCAAACCCTACCTGCTGGCCTGCCGCCTGCTCCGCCGCGATCCCATCGACGGCAGCATCGGTGTGATCCCGCGCGTGGTACGGGGCGGCAACAGTGCGCTCAGCCGCAGCCAGACCGGCCAGTTGCGCTGGTACGCCGTTTCCATAGTCGGCGGGGCCGTGCTCGTGCTCGGCGCCGTGCTGCTGACCTGAATCTACTTAAGGAATTGAGCCCGTCATGATTCTGCCCTGGCTAATCCTGATTCCCTTCATCGGCGGCCTGCTCTGCTGGCAGGGTGAGCGCTTCGGCACCACCCTGCCCCGCTGGATCGCCCTGCTGACCATGTCCCTGCTGTTCGTCCTCGGCCTCTGGCTGTGGGCGACCGGCGACTTCACCCTGGCCCCCGCACCCGGCACCGATCCGGTGTGGGCGGAAGAATTCAAGGTGCAGTGGATCGAGCGTTTCGGCATCACCATCCACCTGGCCCTGGACGGCGTCTCCATCCTGATGATCGTCCTCACCGGCCTGCTCGGTGTGCTGTCGGTGCTCTGCTCCTGGCGCGAGATCCAGAACCGCGTCGGCTTCTTCCACCTCAACCTGATGTGGATCCTCGGCGGCGTGGTCGGCGTATTCCTCGCCATCGACCTGTTCCTGTTCTTCTTCTTCTGGGAAATGATGCTGGTGCCGATGTACTTCCTCATCGCGCTCTGGGGTCATAGCGGCAGCAAGGGCAAGACCCGCATCAACGCCGCCACCAAGTTCTTCATCTACACCCAGTTCAGCGGCCTGATCATGCTGGTGGCCATCCTCGGCCTGGTGCTGGTGAACTACAGCAACACCGGCGTGCTCACCTTCAACTACGCCGACCTGTTGAAGGCCCAGCTCGCCCCGGGCACCGAGTACCTGCTGATGCTCGGTTTCTTCGCCGCCTTCGCGGTGAAGTTCCCGGTGGTGCCGGTGCACTCCTGGCTGCCCGACGCCCACGCCCAGGCCCCGACCGCGGGCTCCGTGGACCTCGCCGGCATCCTGCTGAAGACCGCCGCCTACGGCATGATCCGCTTCGCCCTGCCGCTGTTCCCCAACGCCTCGGCCGAGTTCGCCCCCATCGCCCACTGGCTCGGCGTGTTCGCCATCGTCTACGGCGCCCTGCTGTCCTTCGCCCAGACCGACATCAAGCGCCTGGTGGCCTACTCCAGCGTGTCCCACATGGGCTTCGTGCTGATCGCCATCTACTCCGGCAGCCAGATCGCCATGCAGGGCGCGGTGATCCAGATGATCGCCCACGGCCTCTCCGCCGCCGCACTCTTTATCCTGTGCGGCCAGCTCTATGAGCGCCTGCACACCCGCGACTTCCGCGAGATGGGCGGCATCTGGGGCCGCATGCCCTACCTGCCGGGGATCAGCCTGTTCTTCGCCACCGCCGCCCTGGGCCTGCCCGGCACCGGCAACTTCGTCGGCGAGTTCCTGATCCTGGTCGGCGCCTTCCAGCAAGTGCCCTGGGTCGCCGTGCTGGCCTCCACCGGCCTGGTGTTCGGCTCCGTCTACGCGCTGATCATGATCCACCGTGCCTACTTCGGCCCGTCCAGGGCCGAGGCCGTCTACGAAGGCCTGCGGACCCGCGAGCTGATCATGGTCCTGGGCCTGGCCGGGCTGCTGATCCTGCTCGGCATCTACCCGCAACCGGTGCTGGATACCTCCGCTGCGACCATGCATGGCGTGCACCAGTGGCTGGACTCCGCCGTCAATCAACTCGCTGCCCGGTAAGTAGGTTATGGAATTCACGACTCAACACCTGATCGCCCTGCTACCGCTGCTGGTCACCTGCGCCACCATTGTCGTGGTCATGCTGGCCATCGCCTGGAAGCGGCACCACTCCTGGACCTTCGGCCTCTCGGTCATAGGTCTGAACCTGGCCCTGGTTTCCATCCTCCCAGCCCTCAAGGTCGCCCCGCTGGAGGTGACCCCGCTGATGATGGTGGACAACTTCGGCGCCTATTACATGGCCCTGGTCCTGGCGGGCACGCTGGCCTGCGTCACCCTGATCCACGCCTACCTGGGCGGTGAATCGGGCAAGGGCTACCCGGGCAACCGCGAAGAAATGTACCTGCTGATCCTGCTGTCCGCCGCCGGCGGACTGGTGCTGGTCACCGCGCAGCACCTGGCCGGCCTGTTCATCGGCCTGGAACTGCTCTCGGTGCCGATCTACGGCCTGGTGGCGTACGCCTTCTTCAACAAGCGCTCCCTGGAAGCCGGCATCAAGTACATGGTGCTGTCCGCCGCCGGTTCCGCCTTCCTGCTGTTCGGCATGGCCCTGCTCTACGCCGAGGCCGGCAGCCTGAGCTTCAGCCAGCTGGCCGCCGCCGGTACCTCCGGCGTACTGTCGCAACTGGGCATCGGCATGATGCTGATCGGCCTGGCGTTCAAGCTGTCCCTGGTGCCCTTCCACCTCTGGACCCCGGACGTGTACGAAGGCGCCCCGGCGCCGGTGGCGGCCTTCCTGGCCACCGCCAGCAAGGTCGCCGTATTCGCCGTGCTGCTGCGTCTGTACCAGCTGTCCCCGGCCACCGCCGGCGGCTGGCTGAACGACCTGCTGACCGTGATCGCCATCGCCTCCATCCTCTTCGGCAACCTGCTGGCCCTGGTGCAGAACAACATCAAGCGTCTGCTCGGCTATTCCTCCATCGCCCACTTCGGCTACCTGCTGGTGGCGCTGATCGCGAGCAAGGGCCTGGCGGTGGAAGCCATCGGCGTCTACCTGGCCACCTACGTGCTGACCAGCCTCGGCGCCTTCGGCGTGGTGACCCTGATGTCCACCCCCTACAGCGGCCGTGACTGCGACGCCCTGTACGAGTACCGCGGCCTGTTCTGGCGCCGTCCGTACCTGACCGCCGTGCTCACCGTGATGATGCTGTCGCTGGCCGGCATCCCGCTCACCGCAGGCTTCATCGGCAAGTTCTTCGTCATCGCCGCCGGTGTCGAATCCGGCCTCTGGTGGCTGCTGGGCGCCCTGGTGCTGGGCAGCGCCATCGGTATCTTCTACTACCTGCGCGTCATGGTGACCCTGTTCCTGGTGGAACCGAACCTGCGCCGCCACGATGCCGAACTGCATTGGGCCCAGCGCGCCGGCGGCATCATGCTGCTGTTCGTCGCCCTGCTGGCCTTCTTCCTCGGTGTCTACCCGCAGCCGCTGCTGGACCTGGTCCAGCACTCCGGCCTGGTGGCAATCGCCAACTGAAGCGGAACCCGAGCAACGAAAAACCCGGCCAAGCGCCGGGTTTTTTGTGGGCGGGTGTTTTCCAAGGGCACGCCGGTGCCTCACGGCGGCAATTGCACCTTGCCGCGCATCTCGGTGAACAGGTCCCAGCTGGCCATGAAAAGCGCTGCGATCAGCGGACCGATGACGAAGCCGTTGAGGCCGAACAGCGCCAGTCCTACGCCTTTCCAGATTTCTCCCTCGATCACGAAAAACAGCGCTACCGGCCCCCAGATCATCCCGGCGCCCACCAGCGGCAACAAGGAGAGGAAGGCCATCATCACGCCCCAGAACACCGGACTGGGAATGCCCAGCCCCCAGAACACCACGCCGCCGAGCATCCCCTGGCAACCGGCGACCACCAGGTTGCCCTTCGCCGTGGCCCGCACCACCCGATCGCCGGCAGCACCGCCACCACCAGGCAGGTGGACAGGGTGATGACCGCCGACAGATTGCCGCGCCCGCCCAGGCGCAACGCCAGGTCCCGCTGCAATGGGCTGAAGATCACCGCCAGCACCACCGCCCAGAAGACGGCGCCGTAGAGCGGCAGCAGTATCCAGCCGAAGGCCAGGGATACCACCACCAGCAGCAGCAGCAGCAGCAGCAGCAGCAGCAGCAGGACCAGCGTGCGCGTTTCCAGTTGGCGCTGAGAAGCCATGGCGGGGCCGCGGGCTGTAGAGGACCTACAGGGTTAGTCCGCGGGGGGCTGGGGAAAGTGCGAAGTGTTTTCGGGACCCGCAGAAGCATGTAGGAGCGAGCTCTGCTCGCGAAGCTGTTGGCGAGCAGAGCTCGCTCCTGCAAAGGGAGCCGCCGATCAGATGCGGAACTGCCTCACCAGGGCACCCAGGCCGTCACCCAGACGCGACAGGTTGCGGGCGGTTTCGGCGCCTTGGCGGGTTTCCTGGGCCACGCTGTCCACCGCCACGGCGATCTGGTGCACGCTGCGGTTGATCTCCTCGGCCACGGCGGTCTGCTCCTCGGCGGCGCTGGCGATCTGCGCGTTCATGGCATTGATGGTGCCGATCAGTCCGGCGATGGCATCCAGCGAAGCACCGGCCTGGTTGGCCTGGGTGCTGGTGGTCTCGCCGGCATCGCTGGAGCGGCGCATGGCGGTGACCGCCTCCTGGGTGCCCTGCTGCAGCCGGTCGATCATGCCCTGGATTTCCTGGGTGCTCTGCTGGGTGCGGCTGGCCAGGGCACGCACCTCGTCCGCCACCACGGCGAAGCCGCGCCCGGCCTCGCCGGCACGGGCCGCCTCGATGGCGGCATTGAGCGCCAGCAGGTTGGTCTGCTCGGCAATGGAGCGGATCACGCCGAGAACGCTGACGATGGACTGCACGTCCTGCTGCAGGCTGTCCAGGGACAGACCGCTGCTGCGGATATCCCCCACCAGGGCGTGGATGCGGCTGATGCTGCCATCCACCACCAGCTTGGCCGCCTGCCCTTCCTGGTCGGTCTGCTGGGCGGCCTCGGCCGCGCCCTGGGCGCTCCGCGCCACTTCATGGGCGGCGGCGGACATCTCGTTGATGGCCGTGGCCACCTGGTCGGTCTCTTGGCGCTGGCGCTCCATGGCCTGCTCGGAACGCTGCGCCTGGGCCGCCACTTCACCCACCAGGCCGGTGAGCTGGCCGGTCATGTCGACGATCTGGCGCACCAGGCCGTGGATCTTCTCGACGAAGCGATTGAAGGAAGCGGCCAGCTCGCCGAGTTCGTCGTGGCTGTTGACCACCAGGCGGCGGGTCAGGTCGCCCTCCCCTGCGGCGATGTCGTCGAGGTTGGCCTTGATCCGCTGCAGCGGGCTCACCAGGGCATTGGCCAGCCCCAGGCCGATTGCGCCGAAGACCACCAGCAGCACGGCGGCGATCGCCAGTACGCTGGTGACTATGGTGCTGACGCGGGCATCGATTTCACCCTCCACCTTGGCGAGCTCGGCATCCACGCCATCCAGGTTCACCGCCGTGCCCAGGGCCATGTCCCACTTGGCCAGGTAGTAGCTGTAGGCGAGCTTGGGTACTTGCACACTCTCGTTGCCCGGCAACGACGAGCTGTACTCGACGTAATGGGAACCATCCCTGGCCACCGCCACCAGCCGGTCGTTCACCGCCACGCCGTTGGGGTCCTTGCGGCCGGTGAAGCTCTTGCCCACGTCCACCGCGCTGTCGCCGCGGAACAGGCGCACCACCTGGGAGTCGTAGCCGAAGAAATAGCCATCCTTGCCGTACTTGATCTTCGACAGGATGGCGATGGCCTGGTCGCGGCTGGCGGTGTCGCCGGGGGCGGCGGCGTCATGCAGCGCCTGGACCGAACCCAGGGCGATCTGCATGTAGCTCTGCAGTTGCTGGCGGCTTTCCTGGAGCAGGCGCTCGCGGGTGTTCTTCACCTCGTCCGCGGCCAGGCTGTGCAGCACCTGGGCGAGGGCGCCGGACAGCACCAGGGCGAAGAGGATCACCGGCACCAGGGCCAGCAGCAGGACTTTGGTCTTCAGGGTCAAACGCATCGAGCGCTCCTCGGAATGCTGGGCAGGGAAAGCCGGACGGGGTTGCCGTTGTATCGGCAACCCCGCCCGGAGCTTAAGTGACCCACTGGTCGAAATGATGAAGGCGCAGCCTGTGCCGACGCGACTCAGAGGACCATCGCCGCGACCCAGCCAAAGGCCAGCAGCGGCAGGTTGTAGTGCAGGAAGGTGGGCACTACGGTGTCCCAGATATGGTTGTGCTGGCCGTCCACATTCAGCCCCGCGGTCGGGCCCAGGGTGGAGTCGGAAGCCGGCGAGCCGGCATCGCCCAGGGCGCCGGCGGTGCCGACTATGCTGACGATGGCCAGCGGGCTGAAGCCCAGTTGTACGCACAGCGGCACGAAGATGGCGGCGATGATAGGCACGGTGGAGAAGGACGAACCGATGCCCATGGTCACCAGCAGGCCCACCAGCAGCATCAGCAGCGCGCCGAGGGCCTTGCTATGGCCGATCAGGCCGGCCGAGGCATCCACCAGGGTCGCCACCTGGCCGGTGGCGCGCATGACTTCGGCGAAGCCGGAGGCGGCGATCATGATGAAGCCGATCATGGCCATCATCTTCATGCCCTCGGTGAAAAGGTCGTCGGCCTCCCTCCAGCGCACCACGCCCGACAGCGAGAAGATCACGAAGCCCAGCAGCGCGCCGATGATCATCGAATCCAGCCACAGCTGCATCGCGAAGGCCACCAGAATGGCCACGCCGGCCACCCCCAGGCTCATCGGGTTGTAGGCCACGCTCACCTGCTCGGCCTGGGCGATGCGCTCCAGGTCATAGCTGCGTTTGCGGCGATAGCTGAAGAGCGCGACCAGCAGGCCGGACACCATGCCCAGGGCCGGTATCAACATGGCCTCGGTGACGTTCACGCCGGTAACGTCGACGCCACTTTTCACCACATTCGCCAGCAGGATCTCATTCAGGAAGATATTGCCGAAGCCCACCGGCAGGAACATGTAGGGCGTGATCAGGCCGAAGGTGATCACACAGGCGATCAACCGGCGATCGATGCACAGCCGCGTCAGTACATATAGAAGAGGCGGTACCAGCAAGGGGATGAAGGCGATGTGGATCGGCAGGATGTTCTGCGAGGAGATCGCCACGCACAGCAGCAGCGCGACCAGCAGCCATTTCAGCGCATTGCCGCCGTTGGCTTCCTGGCGCCCGACCAGGGCCAGGGCCTTGTCCGCCAGGGCGTGGGCCAGGCCGGAACGGGCGATGGCCACGGCGAACGCGCCCAGCAGCGCGTAGGACAGCGCAACGGTGGCGCCGCCGCCGAGTCCCTTGTTGAAGGCCGCCAGGGAACCCTCGATACCCAGGCCGCCGACCACTCCGCCCACCAGCGCACCGACGATCAGCGCCACCACCACATGCACCCGGCACAGGCTGAGGACCAGCATGATCCCCACCGCCGCCACTACCGCATTCATCGCTTCTCCTCTGGTTTCCAGACCACGCCAGCCGCGGGCTCGCCGCGAAAAAAAGCGCGCACTCTGCCGAAAGCCGGGGCCCCTGTCAAAAGCGTTCGGAATATTGACCAGACTGTGCACAATTCTTGCCTGCAAATTGCGCCCTCGTGCATTCCGCACGGCTTTTCGTCGCCGGCGCGTCAAGAAGTCGCCCCCAACGCCGACAACGAATGAAGTTCCGACGAGACAGAAGGAAGCCCTCCATGCCGTTCAATCGCTTGTCCATTCAGTGGAAGATCACCCTGCTGGCCGGCCTCTGCCTGTTGGCCATAGTGACCCTCCTGGTCGGATCGGCCCTCTATCAGTCCGCGCGCAGCGCCAGCCTGGTGAAGGCCGACAGCAGCCGCATGCTCGAGCAGAGCGCGCGCCTGCGCCTGCAGGCGCGTGCGGAACTGCAGGCGATCCGCATCCAGCGCTATTTCATGGACAACTACCAGTACGGCAAGGGCTTCTCACGCCAGGTCATGTTCCTCAAGGAACAGGCGGAAAAGCGCTTCCTCGACGCCTTCGACCTGCGCGAGGACCTGACCCGCCAGGTCCGCACCAGCCTGGAGGCCAATCCGGACATCCTCGGCCTCTACCTGGTCTTCGAACCCAACGCCCTGGATGGCAAGGACGAACTCTTCGAGGGCCAGCCCGAGCTCGGCAGCAACGACAAGGGCCGTTTTTCCCTCTACTGGGCGCAACCCACTCCCGGCAAGCTGGAGTCCGAGTCGATGAACGAGGAGATGCTCGCCGACAGCAGCGCCGGCCCCAGCGGCGCGCCCTACAACGCGTGGTACACCTGCCCGATGAAGACCGGCCAGGCCTGCGTGCTGGACCCCTACTTCGATAATGTCGGCGACCGCCAGGTACTGATGACCAGCATTGCCTTCCCGCTGCAGCTCAACGGCAAGACGGTGGGCGTCATGGGCCTGGATATCAGCCTGGAAAGCCTGCAACAGCTGAGCGTCGCCGGTAACCGCGAGCTGTACGACGGCAACGGCCATGTCAGCATCCTCAGCCCGGCCGGCCTGCTCGCCGGCCACAGCCGCGACGCCGGCCTGCTCAGCGCCAAGCTGGACAAGGCCTTTGGCGACAAGGCCGGCGAACTGGCCGGCAACCTCCAGGCCGGCAAGGCCGTGGAACTGGCGCACGAGGGCATGCTGCGGGTGATGCAGCCGTTCAAGCCGATTCCCACCGCGGCGCCCTGGAGCGTGCTGCTGGAAATGCCGGAGAAAGTCCTGCTCGCCCCGGCCCTGGAGCTGGACGCCAAGCTCGATTCGCAGAACCGGACCGCCAACCTGACCGGCCTGCTGATCGGCCTGGTCGCGGGCATCGCCGGCCTGCTGCTGGTGTGGCTCACCGCCCGTGGCGTGACCCGCCCCATCCTCGGCGTCGCCGGCATGCTCAAGGACATCGCCAGCGGTGAAGGCGACCTCACCCGCCGCCTGGATTACGCCCGCGCGGACGAGCTGGGTGAGCTGGCCGGCTGGTTCAACCGCTTCCTCGACAAGCTGCAGCCGGTCATCGCCGACGTGAAACGCTCGGTGCAGGACGCCCGCGGCACCGCCGACCAGTCCGCCGCCATCGCCAGCCAGACCAGCGCCGGCATGCAGCAGCAATACCGCGAAGTGGACCAGGTGGCCACCGCCTCCAACGAGATGAGCGCCACCGCCCAGGACGTCGCCCGCAGCGCCGCCCAGGCCGCCGAAGCCGCCCGTGGCGCCGACCACGCCACCCGCGAGGGCCTTGGCGTGATCGGCCGCACCACCAGCGCCATCGAGCAACTGGCCAGCGAGATGAGTGCCGCCATGGAAGAAGTGCAGGCCCTGGCCAGCAGCAGCGAGCAGATCGGCTCGGTGCTGGAAGTGATCCGCGCCATCGCCGAACAGACCAACCTGCTGGCGCTCAACGCCGCCATCGAGGCGGCCCGCGCCGGCGAGGCCGGGCGTGGCTTCGCCGTGGTGGCCGATGAAGTGCGCAACCTGGCCAAGCGCACCCAGGACTCGGTGGAGGAAATCCGCCAGGTGATCGAAGGCCTGCAGCACGGCACCCGCGAGGTGGTCGGCTCGATGCACAGCAGCCACCGCCAGGCCCAGGGCAGCGTGGAGCAGGTGGAGCAGGCGGTGGCTGCGCTGCAACGGATCGGCGACGCGGTGACGGTGATCACCGACATGAACCTGCAGATCGCCTCGGCGGCCGAAGAGCAGAGCGCGGTGGCCGAGGAGATCAACCGCAACGTGGCGGCGATCCGCGACGTCACCGAATCCCTCTCCGGCCAGGCCGAGGAATCGGCCCAGGTCAGCCAGGCCCTCAATCGCCTGGCCAACCACCAGCAGGGGTTGATGGACCAGTTCCGGGCGTAGCTGTGGGATTCGCGCAAGCGGGCTCGCGTGCTTTCCTGTAGGGGCGGATTCATTCGCCAAGGGCAGCGCAGCTGCCCCCTGGAATACCCGGGCGCGCCGTACTTCCCTCACCCCCGCCCTTGCCGAGCCGCAACCGCCCAGCTAGCCTGCCCGCGGTCTCAACAAGGAACCCCAAGATGCTGAACATCGTCCTGATCGCCGGCTCCAGCCGCGCCAACAGCCAATCGGGCAAGGTCGCCCGCTTCATCCGCCAGCGCCTGATCGACCTCGACAAAGCCAGTCCCAGCTCCTGCAGCATCATCGACCTCGGCCAGGGCCCGCTGCCCCTGTGGCCGGCCGAGGACACCGGCCCCTGGACCGACTACCAGCAGCAGCTGCGCGATGCCGATGCGGTGGTGGTGATCGCCCCCGAGTGGAACGGCATGGCCTGCCCGGCCATCAAGAACTTCTTCATCTACGCCAGCAAGGCCGAACTGGCCCACAAACCGGGCCTGCTGGTAGGCGTCTCCTCCGGCATCGGTGGCGGCTACCCCATCAGCGAACTGCGTGCCTCCAGCTACAAGAACTGCCGCCTCTGCTACCTGCCGGAGCACCTGATCGTCCGCGGCGTGGAGAAAGTGCTGAACGAAGTCGACCCGGTGAACGAAGACGACCAGCGCATCCGCGCCCGCATGGATTACGACCTGGATATCCTCGCCCGCTACGCCGAGGCCCTGAAGCCGGTGCGCGCGGCCATCGACATGAGCATCCCGGCGTTCGCCAACGGGATGTAACTAGCACGCTCCTGTAGGGGCGAATTCATTCGCCAAGGGCAGCGCAGCTGCCCCCTCGGTTTCCGAGGGCAATCCTTCGGACTGCTTGGCAAATGACTTCCCCTACAGCAACTGATGCTTGTGCAACAGCCGATAGAAAGTCGGTCGCGACACCCCCAGCACCTTGGCCGCATGGCTGAGGTTGCTGCTGTAGTGGGCCAGGGCATCGCAGAGTGCCTGGTACTCCGCCCGCCGCTTGTAATCCTCCAGCGTTCCCAGCGGGGTTCCGTCCGCCGGCACACTCTGCAATCCCAGGTCACTCGCCTCGATCTGCCCGCTTTCAGCCAGGGCGTAGCCACGCCTCACGCGGCTGGCCAGCTCGCGCACATTGCCGGGCCAGCGATGGCGGGCCATGGCCGCCAGGGCTTCCTCGCTGAAGTGGCTGGACCGGCGTCCGGCCTCCAGGCTGTAGAGGTCGGCGAAGTAGTTGGCCAGCAGGGCGATATCCCCCTGGCGCTTGCGCAGTGGCGTCATCACCAGCCGATACGGCTCCAGCCATTGCCGCAAGCCCGGGTCGAAACGCCCCTCTCCCACCAGCTCACTCAGATCTTCCCGGGTGGACGCCAGGATTCGCACATCCAGGGGCACCACTTCGCCGTCGGCGTGATGCAGCGCCTTGCTCCGCAGGCAGGCGAGCAGGCGTTGCTGGTGGACCAGGGGCAGTTCATGGATGGCGTCGAGGAACAGGGTGCCGCCATTGGCCGAGGCCAGTTTGCCCTGATGGCCGAACAATAGATTGCCGGTTTCCAGCTCCGGCAGGACGCCGCAGTTGAAACTTACGAAGGGCTCTCCCACCCGTCGCGACATCCGGTGCAGGGTGCGCGCCACCAGTTCCTTGCCGCTGCCGCTTTCGCCGCAGATCAGTACCGGCTTGTCGCTCGGTCCCAGGCGCATCAGTTGCTTGCGCAGGTCCCGCAGCGGCCGGCTCTGGCCAAGCAACTCATGCTGGTCGCCACGGCGGGTACCGATACCGCGCAGGCGGGCGATGCCAAAGGCACGGCCGAGCAGGCCCTGTAGACGAGGCAGGTCCACCGGCAGGGCAAGGGCATCGAAGAACCATTCGCCAATGAACTCATCGACACCGGAATGCGATTCCGCGAAAGGATCGATCAGGGCGATCCACTCGGTGCCGCTGCGGCTGATCAGGTGCTTCACCCCTTCCGGGTGTTCCAGGTGGTCGACGCGCAGGCGCAGCAGGCCGATGTCATAGCTCGCCGCCAGGGCCTGGTCCAGACTCTGACTGGAGACTGTCCAGCCGGCCTCCACCAAAAATGGCAGGAACTGCCGGCAATGGTCGCAAGGGTCGACCACCAGTAGACGTCGTGGTGCGGAGGAGATGAGTTCCAAGAAGTGCACTCCTTGACGTCAAAAATTTGATTTATCAATAAAAACAATGGGTTGAACCAGCTACCTGTAACGCTAGCAAGAACCTTGACGCGCCATGGAACGTTTCTCTATAGACCCGATTCCCATTCGGGATTAAATCGGGCGGCCAACCCCCGCAAGCGTCTCGACAGCCTTTCAATCCGGGCCAATACTCGTGCGATTCATTCCCTGCCTTGCGGGGCCTGCCATGAACCTCCTGTTGCGTCCCGCCACGCTCGACGATCTGTCGGCACTGGTGGACCTCGAAAACCGTAGTTTCGAGCCGCCCCGCCTCGGCCGGCAGCAGTTGCGCTGGATGCTGGTAGAAGCCAATGCCAGCCTGAAGGTCGCGGAGGGTGACGGCCAGATCCTCGGCTACACCCTGGCGCTGTTCCGCCAGGACAGCACCCTCGCCCGGCTGCATACCATCGCCACCGACCCGCGCGCCCGAGGCAACGGCATCGGCCAGCGCCTGCTGGAGGCGGCCGAGGCCAGCGCCCGCGAACACCAGTGCGCCTACCTGCGATTGGAGGTCTGTCCGGAAAACCGTCAGGCCGTGGCGCTGTTCGAGCGCAATGGCTACAGCAGCCTGGGCCTGTTGGCGGATTTCTTCCCCGATCACCGCGATGCCCTGCGCCTGGAAAAGCGCGTGGTCTGCCACCCGCAGGCGCTGCAACGGCACGTGCCCTACTACCATCAGACCACCGAGTTCACCTGCGGCCCGGCCTGCCTGCTGATGGCCATGGGCGCCCTGGATGGCTCCATTCCGGGCAACCACCAGGACGAACTGCGTCTCTGGCGCGAGGCCAGCAGCGTGCACATGCCCGGCGGGCATGGCGGTTGCGGCCCCCATGGACTGGCCCTGGCGGCCTGGCGACGGGGTTACCGGGTCAGGCTGCACCTGAGTCACCAGGGCCCCTTGTTCCTCGACGAGGTGCGCAACGCCGGCAAGCGCGAGGTGATCCTCCAGGCCCACGAGGACTTCTGCAGTGCGTTGCAGAGCACCGATATCGAACAGCACCTCAGCGACGAACTGGACGTGGCCCCGCTGCTGGAAGCCGGCGGCCAGCCGCTGGTGCTGGTGGACGGACATCGACGCAGTCGCAGCCGGGCGCCCCACTGGGTGCTGGTCACCGACTACGACCGCGCCTTCATCTACCTCCACGACCCGAATGCCGAACGCAGCCTGCAGAGACGGCCGCAGGACTGCCAGCACGTGCCCGTCACCCACCAGGAGTTCGAGCGCATCAGCCGTTTCGGCCGGGCCAAGCAGCGCGCCGCCGTGGTGCTCTATCCAAGGTCTTAGCGCATTTGCGTAATAGCACCTTGCCAATACCCCTGCCGCTTGGCATAAGCTAGGAAATTTCACCGAGCTACAAGGAAGTACCGATGCACGCCCTTCGTCGCATCCTATTACTGCTGCTGGTACTGATACTGGCAGGCCTGGCGCTGGTCCTTTACTACATCGCCAACCCCAACCTGCCGGCCTACCAGCCGCCGAGCCAGCTGCACTACCTCGACCAGTGGAGCGAGGCGGAGCGCCAGACCTACTACTACACACCCCAGGGCACTACCGTTAAGGGCCTGCGTTACGAGTGGTTCAGCGCCCTGGAATTGCCCTTCTCCGGCGATAAATTCGCCCGTCCCGAGTACCTGGCGCGTTTCGGCTTCCTGGTCGACCCGCAGCAGAAACCCACCCCACTGAACCCCGGCAACCTGCCGGTGGGCATGGCCCGCCACGCAGACGAGCGGACCGGCAGGCAGTACCTGGACATCAGCTGCGCCGCCTGCCACACCGGCGAGCTGCGCTACAACGGCCAGGCCGTGCGCATCGACGGCGGCGCCGCGCTGCACTCCCTGGCCTCCACCGTGCCCACCCTGCGCGGCGGCGGCTTCGGTCAGGCGCTGGGCATGAGCATGGCCTTCACCTATTACAATCCGCTCAAGTTCAGCCGCTTCGCCAAGGAGGTGCTGGGCGAGGACTACCCCCAAGGCAAGGAAGCGCTGCGCACCGAGTTCAAGCAGGTACTCGACCACCTGCTCGCCACCGCCTGGAACGACTTCCACCGCGGCCTCTACCCCACCGAGGAAGGCTTCGGCCGCACCGATGCCTTCGGCCGTATCGCCAACAGCGTGTATGGCGACGCCATCAGCCCAGACAACTACCGGGTCGCCGACGCGCCGGTGAGCTACCCGCAACTCTGGGATATCTGGAAGTTCGACTGGGTACAGTGGAACGGCTCGGCCATGCAACCCATGGCGCGCAATATCGGTGAAGCCCTCGGCGTGGGCGCCAGCCTGCACCTGTTCCAGCCGGACGGCGGCCCGGTGCCGGAGGCGGACCGCTACGCCTCCAGCGTGCGCGTGCGCGACCTCCATACCCTGGAAGAAACCCTGAAGCAGCTCACCCCGCCGGTTTGGCCGGAAGCGGTCTTCGGCAAGGTCGACCTGCCCCGGGCCAGCCAGGGCCGTGCGCTGTTCGTCGAGAACTGCGCCTACTGCCACGCCGCCAATGTGGTGCCGCCGGAACAGCGCATGGCCCCCGGCCGCGATCCGGAATGGCACATGCGCGTGGTACCGGTCGACATAGTCGGCACCGACTCCACCACCGCCGACAACATCGCCGACCACCGCTTCGACATCAGCAGGCTGGGCTGGACCCGCGAGCAACTGGCCAGGCTCGACGTCAAGCTGTTCGGCGCCAGCCTCGAGCAGGTGGACTTCAGGAGTATCTCCAGCGCCAAGGGACTGGCTTACGTCACGTCCTTCGTCGAAGAGCAGGCCTACAGGCAGGCCGGCATTTCCAGCGAAGAACGCGCGCGCATGGACGGCTTCGGCCTGCCCATCGGCGTACAGGAGAAACGCGGCTACAAGGCGCGCCCGCTGGAAGGTATCTGGGCCACCCCGCCTTTCCTGCACAACGGCTCGGTGCCGACCCTGTTCCAGCTGCTCTCCCCGGTCAGCGAGCGGGCCGGCCGGTTCCATGTCGGCAGCTTCGAGTACGACCCGAAGTTCGTCGGCTTCCAGACCGCGGAATTCCCCGGCAGCTTCCTGCTGGACACCAGTGTCAAGGGCAACGGCAACCGCGGCCATGAGTTCCGCGACGGCTGCCGCAAGGACGGCGTGATCGGCCGCTTCCTGTCCCCGGACGAACGCCTGGCGCTGATCGAATACCTCAAGGTGCTCGGCAACCCGGCGCTGGAAGGCCAGCTCACGCCGGTGGAACCCCGTCCCTGGACCCCAGGCCCTGCGTGCGAGGGCTGAGCCCTCGCCAATCCTGAAGCAGAAAAAGAAAAAAGGACTCAAGCCCCATGCTCAAGCGCTTCTGGCTCTGGCTCGGCCGACTGCTCGGCAAGCTCCTTCTCTTCGTGCTGGTGGTCGGCCTGGTGGGCTGGCTGGCTGGCGAGGCCTACTACGGCTGGAAGTTCTCCGGCCCGGTGCCCAGCGAGGAAGTCATCCCTGCCGACGAGGCCGCGCAGACCCGCGCCATCATCGACGACGCCATCCGCATCGTCGAACAGCACCGCGACAATACCCGCGTACTGCGCGACGCCCACGCCAAGGCCCACGGCTGCGTGAAGGCGGAAGTCAGCGTGCTGCCGGACCTCGACAGCGACCTGCGCGCCGGCGTTTTCGCCGAACCGGGCAAGACCTGGCACGCCGTGATGCGCCTGTCCAACGGTAACGCCTTTCCGCAGTTCGACCGCGTTCGCGATGCCCGTGGCATGGCCATCAAGCTGCTCGACGTGCCCGGCGAGAAGCTGATGAAGAGCCTGGCCCATGCCAATGAACAGGACTTCGTGATGTTCAACCATCCGGTGTTCTTCGTCCGTGACGTGGCCGAGTACCGGCAGAACTTCAACGCCCAGGCCAACGGCGAGAAGGTCGGCGCCTTCTTCCCCGGCTGGGACCCGCGCACCTGGGAAGTCCGCCATCTCGTTATCGCCCTGCAGACCCTGGCGCCCGCCCCGGACAGCCCGGTCGACGCCACCTACTACTCCATCGCGCCGTACAAGCTGGGCCAGGAGAACATCAAGTACCGGGTCATTCCCGACCCGCAGAACTGCCCGCCCTACCGGCTGCCGGAACAGAACACCGCGCTGCCCAACTTCCTGCGCAACGCCCTCTACCAGCAACTGTCCCTGGACCGCGTGCCGGCCTGCTTCGCCTTGCAGGTGCAGAAGCAGAACCCCACGCACTACATGCCCATCGAAGACACCAGCGTCGAGTGGGACGAATCCGTCTCGCCCTTCGTGACCGTCGCCAGGATCAAGGTGCCCGCCCAGGACTTCGACAGCCGCGAGCAGAACCTCGCCTGCGACAACCGCTCCTTCAACCCCTGGCACGGCCTGCCCGAGCACCGCCCCATCGGCGGCATCAACCGTTTGCGCAAGGCGGTGTACGAGGCGGTGAGCGCCTATCGGCACGAGCGCAACGACGCCCCCACCCATCAGCCCACCCCAGCCAGACCCCGCGCGGGTGCTAGCCTTTCCTCTTACCCACCGGGCGCTTAGTGTCCGCCCGGCGTAGTGCCTACGGGCCTCCATCGACCGCGGAATCCGCCCGAGGCCACAGACCGGCTGCCCGACCCGCCTTCACCCCGAAGCCTGCTACGGACAGCGAATGTCCACAGGTCACGGAGTCAAGGCCATGGCCCAATATCGCAGCGCCCTGCCCCAACTGGAGGGCGAACTGTTCCTTACCGATGGCGGCATCGAGACCACCCTGGTCTTTCACGAGGGCATCGCCCTCCCCGATTTCGCCGCCTTCGTACTGCTCAACTATCCCGATGGCCAGGAGGCCCTGCGCAAGTACTTTCGCGCCTACTGCGCCATCGCCAGCCATTACGGCACCGGGCTGGTCCTGGAAAGCCCCACCTGGCGCGCCAATCCCGACTGGGCCAATCACCTCGGCTTCACGCCCCAGGGACTGGCCGCGATCAACCGCCAGGCCATCGCCCTGCTGGAGGAGCTGCGCGCCGAAGTCGAAAGCGGCCGCACGCCGGTGGTGATCAGCGGCTGCATAGGTCCGCGCGGCGATGGCTACATAGCTGACGAAGCCATGGACCAGTTCCAGGCCCAGCAATACCACAGCGAGCAGATCGGCCTGTTCGCGGACACCGCCGCCGACCTGGTCACGGCCATCACCATGAACTACGTGGAGGAAGCACTGGGCGTCGTCCTCGCGGCCCGCGAAGCGCGCATGCCGGTGGTCATCTCCTTCACCGTGGAAACCGACGGCCGGCTTCCCACCGGGCAGGGATTGAAGGAAGCCATCGAGCAGGTGGACAACGCCACCGCCGCCTACCCCGCCTACTACATGATCAACTGTGCCCACCCGGACCACTTCGAAGACGTGCTGGTGCCCGACACGCGATGGGTTCAGCGGATTCGCGGTCTGCGCGCCAATGCCTCGCGCAAGAGCCACGCAGAACTGAACGAAGCCATCGCCCTGGACAGCGGCGACCCGGAGGAGCTCGGCGCCCAGTACGCCGCCCTGCGGCGACGCCTGCCGCACCTCAACGTGATGGGCGGGTGCTGCGGCACCGACCATCGCCATATCGAACAGATCGCCAGGGCGTGCAAGCCGCTGTTCCGCGCGGCGCTCTGACCACTGGCGGTTACGAACCCTGTAGGGGCGAATGAATTCGCCCCTACAGTCGCCTGCTGCTCCGCCCCCAAAAACCAACCAGACCTCTCAACTATGCTGTAAGTGAAAACGGCGTGGCGGGAGGCCTCCATGATCCGCTGGTTGCTAAGCAAGCTTCTGTGCCTGGCAATGCTATCGCCCGGCACCCTGGTGGCCGCCGGCAGTGTCTCCGTGCTGACGGTGGACGGCCCCATAGGCCCGGCCACCGCCGACTACCTCACCCGTGGCATCGAACGCGCGGAGCAGGACAAGGCACAGCTGGTGGTGATCCGCATCGACACCCCCGGCGGCCTCGACACTTCCATGCGCAGCATCATCAAGGCGATCCTCGCCAGCCCGGTGCCGGTGGCCAGCTTCGTCGCCCCCAGCGGCGCCCGCGCGGCCAGCGCCGGCACCTACATCCTCTACGCCAGTCACATCGCCGCCATGGCCCCGGGTACCAACCTGGGTGCCGCGACGCCGGTGCAGATCGGCGGCATGCCCGGCCAGCCGGAGGGCGGCAAGCCGGACGACGACAAGGACGGCAAGAAGGATGAGAAGGCCGGGCAGTCCAGCAACGAGGAAACCCTTACCCGCAAGCAGGTCAACGATGCCGCCGCCTACATCCGGGGCCTGGCGCAGATGCGCGGGCGCAATGCCGACTGGGCCGAGCGCGCGGTACGCGAGTCGGTCAGCCTTTCCGCCACCGATGCCGAGCACCTGAAGGTGGTGGACCTGCTGGCCCATGACGTCCACGACCTGCTGAAGAAACTGGACGGCAGGACACTGGAAATCGCCGGACAGAAACTCACCCTGGCCACCGCCGGCGCGCCGCTCGTGCAGCGTGAACCCGACTGGCGCGCGCAGATCCTCGCGGTGATCACCAACCCCAGCGTGGCACTGATCCTGATGATGATCGGGGTCTATGGACTGATCTTCGAATTCTCCAACCCCGGCAGCGGCGTCGGCGGCGTGATCGGGGGCATCTGCCTGATCCTCGCCCTCTACGCCCTGCAACTGCTGCCGGTGAACTTCGCCGGTATCGCCCTGATCCTGCTCGGCATCCTATTCATGGCCGCCGAGGCCTTCATGCCCAGCTTCGGCATCATCGGCTTTGGCGGCATCGCCGCCTTCGTGGTCGGCGCGGTGATCCTGATCGACACCGAAGTGCCCGGCTTCGGCATTCCCCTCTCGGTGATCATCACCGTGGCGCTGTCCAGTGCGCTGCTGATCTTCGCCATCCTCGCCATGGCCGTCCGCGCCCGCCGGCGTGCGCTGGTCAGCGGCGATGCCATGCTGGTGGGCAGCGAGGCGACGCTGCAGGACCTGGTCGCGGACGATCCGTACAGCGGCTGGGTGCAGTTGCAGGGCGAGCGCTGGAAGGTGCGCAGCGACGCCCCCCTGACGAGCGGCCAGCGGGTACGGGTGCTGGCGCGCAATGGACTGTTGCTGGACGTGACGACGGATGAACCCGCGCCCAAAGGAGACTGAACATGGCCTTTCCGCTCAGCTTTGCCACCCTCCTGTTCCTGCTGATCGTGCTGGCGGTTTCGGCCATCCGCATCTTCCGCGAATACGAGCGAGGCGTGGTGTTCCAGCTCGGACGCTTCTGGAAGGTCAAGGGGCCGGGGCTGGTGCTGATCATCCCCGCCATCCAACAGGTGGTGCGGGTCGACCTGCGCACCGTGGTGCTGGACGTACCCCCACAGGACGTGATCTCCCGCGACAACGTCTCGGTGAGGGTCAGCGCGGTGGTCTACTTCCGCGTCATCGATCCGCAGCGCGCCATCATCCAGGTGGAGAACTTCCTCATGGCCACCAGCCAACTGGCCCAGACCACCCTGCGCTCGGTGCTCGGCAAGCACGAACTGGACGAGATGCTGGCCGAGCGGGAACGGCTCAATGTCGATATCCAGCATGCCCTGGACTCCCAGACCGACGCCTGGGGCATCAAGGTGTCCAACGTCGAGATCAAGCACGTCGACATCAATGAATCCATGGTCCGTGCCATCGCCCGCCAGGCCGAGGCGGAACGGGAGCGGCGGGCCAAGGTCATCCACGCCGAAGGCGAGCTGCAGGCCTCGGAGAAACTGATGCAGGCCGCGGAAATGCTCAGCCGTCAGTCCGGCGCCATGCAGTTGCGCTACATGCAGACCCTGGGCTCCATCGCCAACGACAAGACCACCACCATCGTCTTTCCCCTGCCAGTGGACTTGCTCGGCGGCGTCCGCAAGGGCAAGCAAAAGGACCAGGAAGGCTGAATCCCGGAACGCGACCCCCTGTTTCCCCCGGCCTTTTCAGGGAGATTCCCTGAAAAGCCGCCACTATTCGGCGGGGGCGCGATGGCCGGGTTTCTACACTTGTTGAAAGGACACAAGAACCCTGGAGGTCGCCATGCGTATCGGAGTGCCGAAGGAGATCAAGAACCACGAGTACCGGGTCGGCCTGACACCGCAATCCGTGGCCGAGCTGACGCGCCTGGGGCATGAGGTCTGGGTGGAGACCCGGGCCGGCGGCGCCATCGGCTTCGCCGACGAGGACTACCAGGCCGCCGGTGCCCGGGTGGCGGCCAGCGCCGCGGAGGTCTTCGAGCAGGCCCAGCTGATCGTCAAGGTCAAGGAACCCCTGACCCAGGAACGTGCCCGCCTGCGCTCCGAGCAGACCCTGTTCACCTACCTCCACCTGGCCCCCGACCGGCCCCAGACCGAGGAGCTGATCGCCTCCGGCGCCACCTGCATCGCCTACGAAACCGTCACCGACAGCCACGGCCGCCTGCCGCTGCTGGCGCCCATGTCGGAAGTGGCCGGACGCATGTCGATCCAGGCGGGCGCCAGTTGCCTGGAAAAAGCCCGCGGCGGTCGTGGCGTGCTGCTGGGCGGCGTGCCCGGCGTGGCCCCCGGCAAGGTGGTGATCCTCGGTGGTGGCGTGGTGGGCACCCATGCCCTGGCCATGGCCGTGGGCCTGGGCGCCGATGTCACTGTGCTGGACAAGAGCGT
Source organism: Pseudomonas sp. GCM10022186 (assembly GCF_042656385.1). Classification (NCBI taxonomy): domain Bacteria; kingdom Pseudomonadati; phylum Pseudomonadota; class Gammaproteobacteria; order Pseudomonadales; family Pseudomonadaceae; genus Pseudomonas; species Pseudomonas sp. GCM10022186. The sequence goes on along the minus strand of NZ_JBHSOU010000003.1, from coordinate 4,992 downwards.
GGACGCCCTGCGCCGCCTGGACTCGCTCTACGGCAACCGCATCACCACCCTCTACTCGACGCACGGTACGGTGCGCGAACAGGTGCTGGCGGCGGACCTGGTCATCGGTGGCGTGCTGATCCCCGGCGCGGCCGCACCCAAGCTGGTCACCGCTGAAATGGTGGCGCGGATGCAGGACGGCGCGGTGCTGGTGGACGTGGCCATCGACCAGGGCGGCTGCGCCGAAACCTCGCGCGCCACCACCCATGCCGAGCCCACCTACGTGGTGGACGAGGTGGTGCACTACTGCGTGGCCAACATGCCCGGGGCGGTGGCACGGACCTCCACCCTGGCACTGAACAACGCCACCCTGCCCTTCGTCATCGCCCTGGCGCAGAAGGGCACGCGCAAGGCCCTGGAAGACGACCTGCACCTGCGCCACGGCCTGAACGTGGCCAAGGGGCGCCTGACCAACGCCAGTGTCGCCGCTGCCCACCACCTGGACTTCGTGCACCTGGAGGAGATGCTCAAGCAGCTCTAGTTCAGGGGTCGTGCTAGGCCCCGGTGACCACGGCGCAGCAGGCGTCCTAGGCCCTCAACTGTGTCGTGGTCATTTTTATGCCCATGGCGGGAAGGTGCTTGCGTAGGGTGCGCCGTGCGCACCAGAGGTTCCGGTGCGCACAGCGCACGGTCATGTGGCCGTATTCCCCGCAGTTGCACGAGAGCACAAGGACAGCCCTCAGAGTGGAAACCCCGGTCTTTCTCCTGGTCCTGACCGCCGCGGCCCTGCATGCGGGCTGGAACGCCCTGCTGAAGATCGGCCTCGACCGATTCCTCAGCGCTTCCCTGATCCAGATCGCCGCCGGCGTGGTGGCCCTGGCCGGCCTGCCCTTGGTCGCCATGCCCAAGCCGCAAGCCTGGCCCTGGATCGGCCTCTCCGCCCTCTTCCACATCGGCTACAACAGCTACCTGGCCCGCGCCTACCAGCATGGCGACCTGGGCCAGGTCTACCCGCTGGCGCGCGGCTGCTCGCCGCTGCTGGTGGCGCTGCTGTCGATGGCCCTGCTCGGGGACCGGCTGAGTCCCGGCGAACTGGCGGGCTTGCTGGTGCTGGTGGGCGGAATCTGGCTGATGGCGGTTCGCGGCGGGCGTGGCGCCGCCGGCATCAACGCAGCGCTGGTGGGCTGTGCCCTGATGACGGCGCTGTTCATCGCCGGCTACACCCTGGCCGATGCCACAGGGGCTCGGCGCAATGGCGACGCACTGTCCTATTCGCTGTGGCTGTTCGTGGTGAATGCCCTGGTGATGGCCATGGTGATCGCCATCGCCCGCGGCCCGCGGACCTTCCTGCAACTGGGGCCGCACTGGCGCGGCGGCCTGGCGGGCGGGGCGATGTCCCTGGCGGCCTACAGCATCGCCATCTGGGCCATGACCCGGGCTCCGGTGGCGCTGGTTTCCGCACTGAGGGAAACCAGCGTGCTGTTCGCCCTGCTGATCGGCGCGCTACTGCTCAAGGAGCCACTGCCGCCGATCCGCCTGCTGGCCTGTGGGGTGATCGCAGCAGGCGTGGCGTTGCTCCGGCTGCTTTAGCCGCAGGTGAACTGCTTGACGACGTCGGTTTCGTCCACGTCGATATTCAGTCGGCGGGAGTTGTAGTCCATGGTGATCGGCTGGTGGGGACGCAGCACCCGGGCGGTCTCCGCACCGGACTGACGCTTGGCCTGCTCGACCAGGGCGACATTGGCGGTCTTGCCCACCAGGGAGGCTACCGCCGCGCTGTCGCAGGTACCGGACAGGGACGGTGCGGCGGCGCTGGCGCTTTGCTCGGCGGCCGGAGCTTCGGGCTTGTCGGCCGAGCTGCAGCCGGCCAGGAGCAGGCCGGCCAGGGCGAGACCGAGGGAAATCGGCTTGAAGTACATACAAGGGTCCTCTTCTGAAAAAACATCCTGGCGTGCGCCTGCAATGGGCCTACCATCGCGGCGGGGCTCCTGCCCGCGGGCGCACGGGGGGGTGCATTCTATCCTCCGGCTTTGACTCCGGTCAGTCAGGTGCGGCCTAATGCCCCGCTCCTGAAACTCGCCGAAACACTCCATGTCCCGCACCCCGAGCATCCGCCCCAGCACCCTCCACCTCCCCCAGGGCCAGTGGCGCACCGTACTGGATTGCCTCTGCGACCGCTTTCCCGCCATCTCCCGGGAAACCTGGCTGGAGCGCATGGCCGGTGGCAAGGTGACCGACGGGCAGGGCCAGCCGCTCGGGCCGGAGCATCCCTACCAGGTGGCGCTGCGGGTGCATTACTTCCGGGAGGTGAAAGGCGAAAGAGCCATTCCCTTCCAGGAACAGGTCCTCTACGTGGATGAGCACCTGGTGGTAGCCGACAAGCCCCACTTCCTGCCGGTGATGCCGGCGGGCGAGTATGTCGAGGAAACCCTGCAGGCGCGCCTGACCCGACGCCTGGGCAATCCGCACCTGGTGCCGCTGCACCGCATCGACCGCCACACCGCCGGCCTGGTGCTGTTCTCCGCCAACCCGGCCAGTCGCAACATCTACCATGCGCTGTTCCGCGACCGGGAGATCGACAAGCGCTACGAAGCCATAGCCCCGGCGCTACCTGGCCTCGTCTTCCCGCTGCTGCGGGAAACCCGCCTGGCCAAGGGCGAACCCTTCTTCCGCATGCAGGAAGTGCCCGGCGCGCCCAACACCCGCACCCGCCTGGAGGTGCTGGAGAAGAACGGCGACCTCTGGCGCTATGCCCTCACCCCCATCACTGGCAAGCAGCACCAGTTGCGGGTGCACCTGGCCGCTCTCGGCGCGCCCATCCGCAATGACGGCTTCTACCCGGAACTGACCGACAAGGGTGGGCCGGACGACTACCAGCGTCCCCTCAAGCTGCTGGCCCGCGACCTCGCCTTCGACGACCCCATCACCGGCGAACCGCGCCGCTTCGAGAGCCGCCTGCGCCTGGACTGGTGAGCCCTGGCAAGCGCTACAGCGCTCGACTAGAGATATGACACCCATAATATCGAACGCCGGCCTCAAGCAGGATCGCCCCGGCTGGAAGGCTGCGGGTTGTCCACTAGGCTTGAGCTTTCCCCTTTAGACTTTTCGACCGAGGTAGTTCCCATGAGCGCGTACGACGTGGTGGTGATAGGCAGTGGCCCAGGCGGCTACAACGCGGCGATCAAGGCCGGCCAGCTGGGGATGAAGGTGGCCTGCGTCGAGGGTCGTGAAACCCTGGGTGGCACCTGCCTGAACGTCGGTTGCATGCCGTCCAAGGCCCTGCTCCACGCATCCGAACTCTTCGAAGCGGCGGCGGGCAAGGAATTCGCCACCCTCGGCATCCAGGTCCGGCCCGAGCTCGACCTGGCGCAGATGATGACGCAGAAGGCCGAAAGCGTGGCGGCCCTGACCAAGGGCATCGAGTTCCTCTTCCGCAAGAACAAGGTGGAATGGGTCAAGGGCTGGGGCCGCATCGACGGCGCCGGCAAGGTGCTGGTGACCGCCGCCGATGGCCAGCAGCAAACCCTGGAAACCCGCAACATCGTCATCGCCACCGGCTCCGAGCCGACGCCGCTGCCCGGCGTGACCATCGACAACAAGCGCATTCTCGACTCCACCGGCGCGCTGTCCCTGCCGGAAGTTCCCAAGCACCTGGTGGTGATCGGCGCCGGAGTGATCGGCCTGGAACTGGGCTCGGTCTGGCGCCGCCTGGGTGCCCAGGTGACGGTGGTGGAATACCTGGGCCGCATCTGCCCCGGCCTGGACGATGAAACCGCCAAGACCCTGCAGCGCGCCCTGACCAAGCAGGGCATGAGCTTCAAGCTCAGCTCCAAGGTCACCAGCGCCGAGGCCGGCAAGAGCGGCGTGGAACTGTCCATCGAACCCGCCGCCGGCGGCCTGGCGGAAACCCTGAAGGCCGACTACGTGCTGGTGGCCATCGGTCGCCGCCCCTATACCGAGGGCCTCGGGCTGGAGAGCGTGGGCCTGGCCACCGACTCCCGCGGCATGCTCGCCAACGAGCGCCACCAGACGGGTGCGCCGGGGGTCTGGGTCATAGGCGATGTCACCTCCGGGCCGATGCTGGCGCACAAGGCCGAGGACGAGGCCATCGCCTGCATCGAGCGGATTGCCGGCCAGGCCGCCGAGGTGAACTACAACCTCATCCCCAATGTGATCTACACCCGCCCGGAAGTGGCCAGCGTGGGCAAGAGCGAGGAACAGCTGAAGGCCGAGGGCAGGCCCTACCGGGTCGGCAAGTTTCCCTTCACCGCCAACAGCCGGGCCAGGATCAACCACGAGACCGAAGGTTTCGTGAAGGTGCTGACCGATGAGCGCACCGACGAAGTACTAGGCGTGCACCTGATCGGCCCCTGCGTCAGCGAGATGATCGGTGAGTACTGCGTGGCCATGGAATTTTCCGCCTCGGCCGAAGACATCGCCCTGATCTGCCATCCCCACCCGACCCGCTCCGAGGCCCTGCGCCAGGCGGCCATGGATGTGCATGGCGGGGCGATGCAGGCCTGATCCCATCCCTGGAAGCCGCGCAGGGGCCCCTCACCGAGCTCAGGTCCATAGGATGGGTGGAGCGGAGTGAGCAGGGCCGGCCGGCGGGTCGGGGTGGTGAGGTGGCAGGGGGAGCTCTGGGTTGCCTGGCGGGATCTGCCGGCGTTCATGGCGGACAACGAAGAGATGCCGGTATGACTGCCAAGGCAACTGGTGCGGCGCCCGGACGCGAGGTGGCATACGACCCCGGATTGCCGAAGTGATCATGGAGAACATGGCGCTGCGGGATGGGTTGAAGCAGGAGGCCTGCCCCATCTCCTGGGCAGTGCGCGCCAGGAACAGCGAAAGCGGGAATGAAAAAAGGGGCTTTCGCCCCTTGTTTCAATGACATACAGAGCTCCGTGGAACTCTGTAGATCGATATTTGGAGCGGGAAACGAGACTCGAACTCGCGACCCCGACCTTGGCAAGGTCGTGCTCTACCAACTGAGCTATTCCCGCATGCAACTTT